>CAMCFM010000192.1 GCA_945874095.1 Candidatus Kuenenia stuttgartensis | reverse complement strand
AGCCTGATACCACGGACCAAGCCCCACGGCCGTCCCAATCCCTCCAATAATTGCAGCCAGAAAGCTGACGCCAACCCAGAAAAGACATCGAGCAAAAGTGTTCATTTGGAGTATCCCAAAAGTGGTAATTCGGTTCGTATCGTAAATTGACGTTGATTATTCACTGGCTTCATTCATATCAAAACTGGCAGCAATCTGTTTACGAATCTGGTCAATTCCTGAGCCAGGCTCCTCGGACTCCTGCTTGATCAGATCCGCAGAGCCGAAACCGGTGAGCAACGAGCGGCGTTTCTCAGGATCGCTGACCCGACTCACAATCAACGTTCTCCATCTGGAGGCTTCCTGAGCCATTCGATCGGCAGCGGGAAGCAAACTCTCTTGGATATGATCTCTCAAGGCGACTGACAAAGCCGGTGCCACATTTCCTGAATGAACCGCGACTTGCACCAATTCGCCTGAAGCCTGTGCCCCCAGATGTGCGTTTGATGGTTGTTCCGCTGAAGCCGTTCCTGAGACCACCCAAAGCCTGCGCTGAAGTGCATCGCGAACGACTTTTTCATTGACGGTTGCGGATGCACACGCCAGAACCATGTCAGGGTTCATCTGATATTGAGCCAGTTCGGCAAACACAGATTCATGATAAGGCTCGCTGCGAAGCTCAAGCCCGTTCCGGATCAGCTCTCCCCAGGCAGGGCCCTGAATCTTGGGCAGGGGGTCGATACCAACCACGGTGGCACCTGACTGCTGAAACATCAAGGCCCGTCTCTGCCCAACCGTACCCAGACCGATCACCAGAACGGTACGCCCAGACCAATCTAGCCATAACGGAATCAAGCGGGTGCTGGACATTTCTTTTCTGATCCTTTTGTGGTTCGTGCCAGAATTGATCTTAACCGACAATGGACGATCAGGAAACGATTTGAAGAAATGTTAAAATAGGCTGAGTTTTATAATTTTTAGGATTTTGACAGATTTTCTGAAGGCTGGATTGGTAGTGTGCCGAAATTGAGTGAAGGAAGAGGATCTTCCGCTCGCTTAGTTCATGTGCCGGGGGGCCATGGATTCAAAATTTTAAAAAGCGACGGCTGGTCCTGAAAACCTGGGGGAAGGATTCGCCATGAATCGTCAAGAACAACCGAATCAGAAGCTTGTTAATCTTAAAGAGTTGCGTCGTCAGTCACGACTGGCTACGCCTCATGTGGAAAACATGGAAGCCCGCGAACTGCTGGCGGCTCCGGCCATGGACGCCCTCTCGCAGATCAGCGTACCGAGCGGCAAAAGCCTGTTCGTACCACTCTCCAGCACCACCAGCGACCAATCGTCGGTCAGCTATTCGGTGACGAGTTCGGATCAATCCATCAAGTCCACCGTCCTGAGTGGCGGAACTTACGTCAAGATGACCGTCAGCGGCTATGGTGACCTCACCTTCAAGCTGTTCGACACCCTTGCTCCGGAATCTGTGGGGAAGATCAAAACTCTTGTTCAGCAGGGGTTTTACAATGGTTTGTCGTTCCACCGCGTGATCAAGAATTTCATGGTCCAGGGTGGTGATCCAGTCGGTAACGGCACAGGCGGAGCGGGTTTCTCGTTCGCCGATGAGTTCAATTCCAAGGCTATCTTCTCAGGCACAGGCCAACTGGCTCTGGCCAATTCCGGGAAAGATACGAACAGCTCGCAGTTCTTCGTCACCACAGGTCCTCAGCGTGCTTTGGACTTTAATCACAGCATTATCGGCCAGTTGGTCAAGGGATTTGACGTCCTGGACAAGATCCAGAACGTGCCTACCAGCCAGACGAGTGCACCGACCCTGCCTGTGGTGATCTCAAAGGCGGAAGTGGTTCAGGACACGACGGATGCTGTTCTGCTGGTCGAGGCTCCTGCCAGTCTCTCCACCTCGCAGCTCACCATCACAGCCACGGCGGCTGATGGCGAAAGCTCTCAGCAAAGTGTTCCAGTGAACGTGGTTCAGGACACTGTCAACGACCCACCATTTCTCGGCCCCATCGCCGACCTAAGCACGCGGGTCAATACCCCATTGAAGTTCACCCTGACGGCCACCGACCTTGAGAACGACACGATCGACTCCTCGGTTGTGGCCACCACCAACGCAGACAAAGTGACCATCACCACCAACGGTGCCGAGGTTACGATCACCCCTAAAACAGATTTCGTAGGCACCGTTCAGCTCATCGCCGGAGTTCGCCAGAATGGCGCAACAGCCCGTGGTAGCACGCCTAACCCTTGGGACACTCAGGCCATTACCCTGACTGTCAGCCCACCTCCAGTCACGGTCACGGCCATGAGCAATCAGGTCATGGAAGGCCAAGGCTCGGGCGATCGCGTTGTAGCATGGTTTGCTGACGCAGATAATCCAACTGCCACCGCTGCCAGCTACGGTGCGACCATTGAGTGGGGCGACAGCACAGCCTCAGTCGGCACCATTCGTCCACGCGTGGGTGGTGGATTTGAGGTGGTCGGCAGCCACAACTATGGTAATGAAGGCACTTACACCACACGAGTCAATGTGGGTGAGCCTGCTGTGGATGGTTCCGCCGGAGTTGTCAAAGGCACGGCCGTGGGCCAGTTCATCGCGACAGATGCCCCTCTGGTCGCCAAAGGTACCAGCCCAGTGGGCGTGGTTGCCAACCAGTCGTGGAGCGGGATTATCGCCACATTCACTGACACCAGCCCAGCCTCGCCCGTTTCCGACTATTCCGCCATCATCCGCTGGGGTGATGGATCCATCGAAAAATCGGTGAGCGTCGCACGCAACACGGCTGGACAGATTGAAGTCACCGGTGAGCATACTTATCTGACAGCTGGTCGCAAAGTGGTTCAGGTTCTGATCCGCGACAAGGGGACATCGTCCACCACGGCCGTGACCCCGATCGTTGTCGGTGCATCCAACGGGATCACCCCACAACCGGCTCCCAAGCCAGTCACGACTCCGACCACGACACCTGTCGTACCAGTCACGCCTCCTCCAGTAGCCACCGCCGCGCCTACCGTAGACGGAGCTTTGGATCCACAAACGAGCGGCCGTCTCGCGGCAGTCTCTGACAGCGGGAGTTCCAGCACAGACAGCATCACCAATATCAGTGCCCCAGTCTTTGAAGGCCAATCGGCACCTGGTTCAAGCGTCACGCTGATAGCCAAGCCTGTGAGCGGCTCCGGGCAGTCGATCAACCTTGGTAGTGCCACGGTGGGCGATAACGGAACCTGGTCAGTGAAATCTGCAAGTGCTTTGACTGACGGCCAATATGTGGTCACGATCACGGTCACCCGTGGCACGGAAACGCTCACCAAAACACTGCTCGGCGGTGGTGCGGGAACCGGTTCTCCGCTGATCATCGACACCATTGCACCCCAGGTGACCCAGCTCGGTTACAACAAGGTGACTGGTCAGGTTCGCGTAAATGCTCAGGACAGCGGCTCAGGCCTCTCCTCAGCCACCTGGTCAAACTCTTCCAATTATCAGATCATCGCCACGGCCGGCCGCAATGCAGGCCAGCAGATCAATTCGGCCACGATGCGGATGGTCTCAGCAAACTCTTATCCTCAGGCGACTTACAATCTGATTCTGGACCGCAGGTCGGGCCCTCGGCCGCAATCGGTTCAAGTCACTTTAAAGACGTCGTCTCTGACGGATCAGGCAGGAAATGCCGCCACGGGCGTGACATCCCAGATCCTTGGGACTTCCAAGATCATCAAGCAGTTGCCCAAAGGTGTGGCGAAGACCATTCAGAACAGTCGTACTGATACCTCTGTCACGAACAAGATTCTGAATTTCATTCTCCCCACCGGCCTGCGTTCAAAGCGGTTCTGATTCGGGCCTGAACCTGACGGTCCTACGACGTGTGTGCAATCCCTTGAAAGATTGAAATATACGTCCCCCCTTGCGTGCAGAGCATACCCCCCATGCTCTGTACGCATTTTTTATTTTTACAATCTCAAGAATTCACGCCGCTTTGGACTATCCAAGATCGCACCGTTCGGACAAGATGCAATATAAGTCGATAGATTCAATCACAGGATCAGCAGAACTGCAATTCCCTACAGAACTTGAACCTCTTCGCAATCATTCAGTTTGATGATTCAGGTAAAAGTAGGGAACCAGTAAAGCCGGGTTTGATACCGAAGGAGCAGAAAAGTATGGCTGACATCGTAATCATCAACCCGCGTTTTGAAGTCTCATACTGGGGCATGGAACACGCCCTTGAGATGCTTGGCAAAAAAGCCAATCTGCCTGTGGCCTGCCTGCCATTGCTGGCTGCACTCACCCCTGAAGGCCACACCGTGACCCTGATGGACGAGAATGTTGAGCCAATCGACTGGGACCGCTGCTCCAAGGCCGATATCGTGGGCCTGACAGGCATGTCCGTCCAGCGTTTCCGGATGACCGAAATCCTCAAGGAATTGAAGTCCCGAGGCTGCTTCACCGTCATCGGCGGCCCCTGGATCACCGTTCAGGAAGATTATTTCGATGGCCTGACAAACGCCATTTTCATCGGTGAAGCCGAAGAGACCTGGCCCCAGTTTCTCAAGGAATGGGCTGAAGGGAACCACGGATTCCGCTACGAACAAGAAAATAAGTCCGATATGACCAAAGTGCCGGTCCCAAGATTCGACTTATTGAAGATGAATCGATATGCATTCGGCAGCCTCCAGTTCTCTCGTGGTTGCCCGTTTCAATGCGAATTCTGCGACATTATTGTGACATTCGGTCGTCGCCCTCGCCTCAAAAATTCGAGCCAGGTTCTCTTGGAACTGGACGCCATGCACAAAAGCGGAATGCGTTCCGTGTTTGTCGTGGACGACAACCTGATCGGCAATAAAAAAGCCATCAAGGAAGTTCTCCGCGAAGTTGGCCGATGGCAGCAAGAACATGGCTATCCGATGTCTCTGTTCACTGAGGCATCGCTCGACCTGGCTGACGATCCCGAACTGCTTGAACTGATGACTGCTGCGAACTTTATCGCCGTCTTTGTCGGCATCGAAAGTCCCAACGAAGATGCCCTTCGCGAAACCAAGAAATTTCAGAATGTGCGGGCCGGCGACACCCTTCTGGGGCGCGTTCATACCATCCAAAGGGCCGGGCTTGATGTCTGGTGCGGCATGATTGTCGGGTTCGACTCCGACGACAGCACCATCTTCGCCCGTCAAAAAGAATTCCTCAGCCAAAGCCGCATCACCAGCTCCATGATCGGCATGTTGCATGCCATCCCCAAAACTCCGCTTCACAAACGACTTGCGGACGAAGGCCGGCTGGATTATGCCGACGAACCCGAATTCGGCACCAACATCATTCCCTTGAATATCGGTCGCGAAGAGCTGCTCAACGGCTATCTCGATGTTCTCGTCGAAGTGCACGAAGTCCATGCCTTTTTCGACCGCCTTGACGAGCTTTTCATCAAAGAGAGAATCACGCTCGGCAATCGCCAGACCCAATACAACGGGTACTGGAAACGCCACCCTCTGCAATGGCTAAAAGCCCAGGCGATTGACCATGTCTCAGCATATTTCGCATACCGACGATTGCTCGCAAGCGTGCCTGACCCTGAGCTGAAAGCTGTGTATAAAGCACGTATCGACAATCTGTTCCACCACCGTAAAGAAGGCGGAACACGGTTTTATTATGTGATCAAGGCGATGATTCACTGGCACGTCCACCGCATGGTGACATCATTCACCAGCGGCGAACGCAAACTTGTGAACTCGTTCTAATCACGGATTCAGAACGCCTGTCAACTCCGATTTCAATCCGGCCGAATTGATCGACCGGATTTGATATTTGGCATCGGCTGTGCCTGCCTGATCCACGAATTGCATTTGCGCCACAGGCGCCTTGGGCGTATCGTGATAGCTCATGCCCTGAAATAAAGGCTTCCCAAAATTCGAAGCCGGCTTCTCAGGCAATTTCGCAATGACTTGCCCATCTTTCAGAATTTCAAACCCAGCCAGACCACTTTCAAGGTCGGCTTTGGATTGCCAGTTGAGTTGGATTTTACCATCGGCGTTCTTCGTGATTTTCAATTGCGAAGGCGCTGGTGGAGCGGTTTTATCAGAAACCTGAGCCGTTGTAATATACTCCCTCCAGACATTTGCAAACGCACCACCTGGCAGCCAGACAGCCTTGGATTTATCACCCTCGAATTTCGTAAATTCAGAAGCTTCAGATTCCCAGTTCTTCGCCAGCCAGCCCTGCGATTCAGCAACGGGCTTTAATGAGTTGCCTTCGCCCAGCCGGATCGCCAGACAGGCATCAAAAAACGGGATCGCCATATAGCGTGAATCGCCACATTCGTGGCTGGTTTTGGGGTCGGGTGCGAATCCGATCAATGCACCCTTGGCCCGATAGGCTTGAAACATCGCTTCCGAGCCGGTCCAGGCACCGGAAAAACGCTTGTCGTCACGTTCTTTAAGGCCAGGGTTGCAGATGGTGGGGATCCCGTAAGTCGCACTTGGAATTTCCGGTTTAGGGATCTCGCCCTTCTCCCAGGCAGCAAAGCCGGTGCCACTTCTCAGCCAGACAGCAGCGACGCGATTGGGGTCTGAGATCATCATCAGGCTGGCCCAGAATGCGCCTCCTGAATGGCCCCAAAGGCACCACGGAGCGGTGGCCAGTTCGGCATGTCCCGATTTTTTCGCCAAGTCATCCAGCGCCTCTAAAAACTTCACCCTTGAGCCATTGCGAGGGTCGCACCATTTCCGGCAATCCTGAGCATCTTCCTGCTCAAAGCTCGGCCCCAGCAGAGCGCAATCCCATTTTGCGGCCAGGGCCTGCCACTGAAGATCGTCAGCAGACGTCATTCCGCCTTCGCACGCACCTTTGCCGCATCCATGCTGATGGACAATCACGCCTTTGAGCTTCTTGACACCGTCAGGAATCCAGACCCGGTAAGTCACACCAAAAATCAACTCTCCAGGCTTTGTGGATGGCTCATAACGCACTTGATGGATCACACCCTGTGCCGTTACAGACTGCGGTAAATTGAGCAGCACAAACGCTGTAAACAAGGCTGCTGGAATTCGATATGACATGATTTTTGAATGGCTCGGAGAGAATGGAAGGGAGATGAGTTCCGTGGATTTTGGAAGAAGCTGATTATCTGAAAAAAGCCCGGTGTAAACAATGATCGAGGCCGCGAAATTACGAATCCTGATCAATAAGTTTTGCTTCAATCACCACCTGATGAGAACCAGCCAGAAAATAACTTCTGTTTCTAAAACTAAATGGAACGTAAGAAATCTAGCCGCAGGACGCTAGCCCACGGTTTTGGCGTTCAAAGGAAATGACTGACATTACCTTCACACTTAAAACCGACAAACCAACCAGTGATAGCACCAAGACCGGCTAGTGCTCCGTCAAGTCAAGATTGTTGGGTAGGCGGGCGGGCACCAGGCATCCCACCCTACATGGGCGGCTTTGTTCCTGTAGGTGAAGCCCACCATTCGTGACGCGAACGGATGACGTCGATTTATCCGGTCATTCGTAAGTTGAAAATCATGTGTTTTATAGTGTATGAAACGCAATCGATGATTCATTTTACAGACATTCCACATGGATTTGCGAAAGGTGGGCTTCACCCCACCCACCCCTTTCAAGGTCTTTTATCTCGCCTTTTTGCAAGCACACGTGAGGTTGCAATATGATGGTTTTGTTTGGCGCTTTTTCTTGTTGGCCGTGGCTTCTTCGGGCCTCGTTTTTT
>CAMCFM010000191.1 GCA_945874095.1 Candidatus Kuenenia stuttgartensis | reverse complement strand
GAGATGTAACCAGCTTTCACTGCGTCCTGACACTCCATCAACCAGTCGTCCGCGTTCATCTCAATCGCCCACCACGAAAGTGGCGTAATCTTGTTCACTTTCTGACCCAGTAGTGCATGAACCGGCACTCCGGCCTGCTTGGCCACTGCGTCAAATAATGCAATCTGTAAGCCTGCACCTAATGAGTCGTCCCACATGATCGATGCGGCATTGGAGCCTTTGGCACGTTCTATATCTTCGTCTTTTGTGAATCCCCATGAATAATACATCGACCCTTCGCCGATTCCAACAATACCTGACTTCAAATGAACTTCAAAAATATCGAAATATTCCCAGTGCGGTAGCTCTCTGGCCATGTTTCTGGCGGCAACAGGCCGGAATGGAATCCGAATGCTGGTACGTATAATTTTCTCAACAGTCAGTGGATGGGAATCGTTGGAGCTTTCTTCAGCCATTAAATCATTCGGAAAAAATCGGCTCAAGGCAGCCATTCCACTCAGGGTCGTCGCTTGTTTCAATAAGTCGCGGCGGGATTGGCTTGAATGATCCGTTAAATTGCAACTTTCCTGATTCATCGTCATTTCTTGTTCCTCTTGTCCTATCAGTTTGATGACTGAAGTTGGAATCGGCGGTGGTTCGTGAATTCGTATCTTGCAGATCACTCTTGGTGCACAGAGTCATAATCACCCTAGCCTATTTCCGACTCTCACAGAAATCAATGGAAAAGTTCACATTTCAGAGATCTTGTCATCGGTTCTTGTTCCAAGGCTCAAGTTCGTGTTAGGATAAGTTTCATATCCCACACAGTCGAAAGCCTTCTGGCTTTCAATCAAACACCACTCCATATCCATGCCTCTGGTTCAGGTCTAATCCCATGTTTACTCGTTTGTCCATCATTCTTTGCATCATTCTGATGGATACCCGGCCTTCCCCTGTTTATGGACAAAATTCCAAATCCAAGGCGGAGACTCAGAATTCGTTGGGCGAAGGCGCTGCTGCGGCCCTCTCGATTGCTGAGCGTGCGGATCGTGAAATTTTCTTTGAGGCAAATATTCGGCCCATTCTTGTCGATAAATGTGTGAAATGTCATAACGATCAAAAAACGAGCGGTGGTCTGAAACTACTCAGTCATCAGAATATTCTCAAGGGTGGTGATAACGGACCTGCAATCGTACCCGGCAATTCAAATAAAAGCTTGATTTCTTTAGCGATTGGCCGAAAGTCCGAAGAGATTGCCCCCATGCCTCCCAAAGAATCACTTGCTAAAAACCAGATCCAGGATTTGAATCGATGGATCAATGACGGAGCCATCTGGCCTGATTCCGTCTCGAAACTCATATCAAATTCAACTCAAATGAAATTAGAAGCAGGACGATAGTGCCCCCTCAAGGCAAGTTCTTTTGAGTAGATTTCATGGGTAAACCTTGTGTCTGAGAGTTTGCCGGAAATACTAAAGCAAGCCACTCGATTTATTAGGCTTTTGGGAACATCAGTCTAGTCTGATAGTCGCCACAGATACCACATGGCGACTGTTCGGTAAGGCCTCCAGTCTTGTGTAAACCGCTCGAATTCTTTAGGTTTGGGATCTATCGATAATTCGAAATGTCGTTTGATTGCGGATTTGATTTCGAGGTCTGCCACAGGCAAAACATCGGGGCGATTGAGACCAAATATAAGAAACATTTCGGCTGTCCAACGACCAATACCTCTGACCTGTGTCAGAGTTTCGATAATTGCTTCATCTTCAAGGAGGTGAATCTGATTTAAATTCAGGCGACCACTTCCCACGCAATCCAGAAGACTTAAGATGTAATTGCGTTTCTGCTGTGAAACTCCACAACTTTGTAAAAAATGACTATTCAGACACGTCATCGAATCAGCGGTCCACTTGCCGTATATCGGTATGGAAACGCGTCCGAAAATCGTTTCGGCTGCTTTTGTCGATATCTGCTGTGATATGATGGCTTGGGTCAAGGTTTTTAAATAATCGTCAGTAGGTTTCAACTGGCATGGCCCAACCTTAACAATCAAATCAGATAGCTTCTGATCGACCGATTTCAAATGCGCAATGGCCTCAGACCAAGGCTCAAGAGAGGATGTTTTCTTTGGCATTTTGATCAGTCTTTCGCCTTCAGAATCTTCAGTATGCGATTATTGTAACTGTCAGTGATGATGATATCGCTGTCAGGTAATTCAAAGACCCCATGAGGTCGATTCAACATTGCTTCTGTTGGTGATCCATTTAAACCACCAATACCAGCCTTTCCAACACCAGCGAGTCGTTCCACACGTTCCGTAATGGGGTCATATCGCAATATTTGATGATTTTCAGCATCTGCAACCAAAACTCTGTTTTTACGATCAATCTGAATATGTTTCGGGCCATTCATTTCACAATCCAGAGCAGCCCCATTCGAACCATGGATGCCTTTCTTGCCAGCCAGGTTCACAACAGTTCGGATTCGTCCATTGGGGTCTACAACCCTTAATGCATTCCCACCACGTTCCAGGACATAAATCTTGTTGTTTTGATCGACTGCAACCGCACGTGGATCAACCAGAGGTTCCTCAGTTGCAATTCCACCTTCAATTGGTTTCCCCTTTTTACCATTTCCAGCCACAGGTTTGATCAAACCTGATTTCAGATTCACCACTCGAATACAATAATTATGAAGATCAGCTAAATAGAGGTTGTTTCCTGACGGATCAAGAGCGACGCAATAAATTCCTCCAAGGTATGCTTTTAAAGCGTCTCCATGATCACCGCCAAATCCTTTGTTTCCAGTTCCTGCAATTGTCGAGATGGTCCTGGATTTTGCATGATATTTGCGAACAACACAGTTCCAGGTATCGGCAATATAAATATCGCCTGTTTTCGGATCAATCGCAAAATTGTGGATCCCGTCAAACGAAGCTTCCAGAGCGTTTTGTGATCCTTCAACGGGTTTCCCTTTTTTGCCAGTACCCGCAATCAATTCTACCAGTCCTGATTTATCCATTCTCAAAATTCGCTGACCATCCGCCATTTCCGCAATGACAAGTCGCCCCTGAGGGTCTGTTTCACTATAAAATGGCTCTTTTAATTGTAAAGACCTGGCATCACATGGAGGGGCTGATTGACCCCCTCCAGTAACAAGTTCAATCTTTTGGGCAGATACAGACGATATGATCATCGATATCCCAAAAACAGGAATCCAAAGTGTTCTCATGATCATTACGAAGATTCCTTATTTGATTTGCCAGGTGATTTGACCACCGCGCTGAATGTGATATTGAAGACGCTGGATCAGCTCGCGTTTCTTGATCGGTTGATCGTCAGATAAATCGCGGGTTTCAAATGGGTCGTCTCTTAAATGAAACAGCTGAGCTGGTTCAAATGGAGTATTCAGAACGATTTTCCAGTCGCCTAAACGAAGTGCCTCAATGGTTTTACCGGAGTAAGGTAAACCACCTTCACGACGGACAAAATACAACTCGCGATTTTCATACGGTGCAATATTCGAAGGGTTTTCCAGGACAGGTTGAAGCGATTTTCCGTCTGAGGAAATTTTTGATAAATCACCGCCTGCCATTTCAATCAGAGTTGGATACCAATCGAAGGTTGCTGATGTGATATGGGTCTTTAAACCTGCTGGAATATGGGTGGGCCAGGTTGCTCCACAAACGACTCTGAGGCCGCCGTCAAAAGTCTGGCCTTTTGAGCCACGCCAAGGGCCGTTGTCAGCACTCAGATTCAATTGCCCACCATTATCGGATGTAAATACAATCAATGTCTTGTTTTCAATGCCGGATGATTTTACCGTATCGAGAATCTGGCCAATTCCATCATCCATCTGTTCAATCAATGCCGCGAGTTTAGCACGTTTTTCAGTCAATTCAGGTCTTGATTTGCGGACTTTATCAAGCCATGAAAGCCCCGGCTGAATTGGGGCATGAGGTGCATTATAGGCCAGATACAAGAAAAAGGGCTGAGCTTTCGATGACAGCGATTTCACTTCATCCACGGCCCAGCTTGTGAATAGATCTGTGGCATGACCTTTGGGCTGAATTTCCTCGAGGTTATGTCGCATCCAGTTTTTACCGATTCGAAGGTGCGTCTCATAATCATCCATCATATCACCTAAAAAGCCATGGAAATGGTCGAATCCACGGTCATTCGGTATATTGGGCGATTCATATCCCAAATGCCACTTGCCAATCATCGAGGTCTGATATCCCAAGCTTTTTAATTGGCTTGGGAGCAACTTTAAATCATGACGAAGATGCCCCCAATTTTCGGCTTGATCCTGGCGGACTACTCCAGGAACACCAGCCCTGTCAGGATATAAACCTGTCATCAGTGCAGCGCGCGTCGGTGAACAGACAGGCGAATTTGCATGGAAATTCTGGAACGCGATACCGGAACGGAAAATACGATCAATATTTGGTGTTTCAACACCATTCTTGTTCTCACCATAAAACGAAATGTCATTTCTACCAAGATCATCAGCCATGATGAAAATGATATTTGGACGTTTCTCTTCAGAATACGTGCTGGTGGCGTAACCCAGGATCAGAAATACGGCCAGATGTGATTTTGTCATGGTCATTTCTTTGATGGTTGGAAATGCGGATTGATTCGTGGTTCTTTTGCACCCGCGGATTGCTTCCATTTGAATAGGAGAGTCTTCATCTCTTGTGCAATAATCTCTTCAGCATGTGCAATATTGCTTGTTTCATATGGATCTTTGCTTAAATCGTAAAGCTCAATTCCGTCTGTTTCGGCATAATGCAAGAGCTTGAAGTCTTTGTGGATTATGGCTGAGACTGGCGATGTGGTTTCATAATAATGTGGGTAATGAAAAAAGAGAGGCCGGATCGGCCAATCGGATGAGGGATGTTTTATCATCGGATTCAGATCGATTCCATCGCTTAGCTGGCTATTCTTCCCGGAATTATAGCCTGCCATGTTTAAAACGGTTTCATGCAGGTCGGTTGTTACAACTCGCTCATCTATAATGCTTTGTTTGCGATTCGAATCTGGCAGTTTTATAATGAGGGGTACGCGAATCCCACCCTCATAAAGTGAACCCTTGCCGCTTCTGAGTGGGGCGTTGGTTGTGACGATACCATTGCGGCCTTTGGGGTCGCCGAGATAGCCGCCGTTGTCGGATGTAAATACAATCAAGGTGTTGTCAAACTTGCCAATTTTTTTCAGATGTTCGATGATTCGTCCAACATTTGAATCGAGATTCTCGATCATAGCTGCATATGTTGGGTTTTGATGCTGATATTCCGGTCTCAGCTTCTGACGATATTTTTCCACTAGATTTAAAGGTGCTTCAATCGGTGTATGTGGCGCATAATGGGCCAGATAAAGAAAAAACGGGTTTTCTTCTGATTGATCGATCACCTGCATGGCTTTATCTGTGAGTCGATCAGTTAAATAGTCGTCTGATTTGCCGAAATCCAATCCTGGTACATATCGAAACTCGCCCCCGAATCGCTTGTCATTTTTAAATGGCCAAAAGAATGTTGGTGGAGCACCCCAGCGAGTCCCTCCAATATTGATCTCAAACCCTTGTGTTTCAGGGGCTTGATCCGCATCCCCCAGATGCCACTTTCCAATGGTTGCAGTGCGATAACCGATAGCCGACAATTTCTCGGCAATGGTTTGATATTTCAATGGAAGATGGTCGAGCGAGTCGCCTGGAAGAAGTTTCTGGGAGGTGTCAGGCTTTCTGGCTCCTTCAGACCAGATGGTGATTCCAAGCCGAGCTGGATGAAGGCCGGTCATGAAGGCTGCCCGTGTTGGGGAGCATACAGGGGCCGAAGAATATGCGTGGGTGAATCGAATATTCTGTTTTGCTAACTCATCCAGATGTGGAGTTTCATGGAGATCTGCTCCATACGAGCCTAGATCGGACCAGCCAAGGTCGTCGGCGATGATGAATATGATATTTGGGCGTGATGATTTCTGGGCTGAAATAATGTCAGTGGCGATTACGGATGGAACTGCGATCAGCCATCCCAGCAAGAATAAACGTCGTGTGATTTGATACAATCGGGCTGTTTTCATTTTAGGAGGATTTCGATACTCTTTCAGCTCGGATTTTTCATAGGTGTTTTTGATTCAGTTAATTTTTCTATCGGGATTTGTGGTAATTCTATGTTAGGGTCAATCTTGTTGAGTTCCCAATAGATTCCATCGGGTTTCATTTCGAGCAATCGGGAGCGACTTCCAGGGGCTGGTGCGGCATTCTTTGTTGGCACCCATTTTGACAGGTCGGTTTTAATTTCATTGAATTTTGAGTCGCGAGCCAGATTCTGCCACTCGTTTGGATCCACTCGCTCATCATAAAGTTCTTCGGAACCGTCAGCATATTTGATGTATCGCCAGTTTGTGGTTCGGACAGAGTGATTTCCTGGCCCGTGGGTTGTCACGGCCGGCTTTAATCTTGGTGTGGCAGCGTGTTGTAATTGAGGGACCAGACTGATGCCTTCCAGATTTGGTCTGGCCGGCAATCCCGCAAGTTCCAGCAGTGTTGGATAAATATCAAGCAGTTCCGCTGGTTCGCTGGTTCTTGAGGATGGAGTGATTCCCGGACCAGCCCAGATCAAGGGAACTCTTGTCGAGCGTTCCCAAAGCGAATTCTTTCCTGTGATTCCTTTTTCGCCAAGATGCCAGCCGTGGTCTGACCATAATACAATGATTGTATTTTGAGTGAGGTTTTGTCGAT
Organism: Candidatus Kuenenia stuttgartensis; assembly: GCA_945874095.1. Classification (GTDB taxonomy): domain Bacteria; phylum Planctomycetota; class Planctomycetia; order Isosphaerales; family Isosphaeraceae; genus QWQI01. Next base: position 995 of record CAMCFM010000191.1, on the reverse strand, counting down.
CAATTTCATCCACAACACGGCCGAGTTGAGCGTCCATAAAGCTGATACATGCGAGGTAGCTTCGGACGAGATTTTTCCATTGATTCTGTTGTTCAAGCCACTTTAGTCTTGGTTCAGGCAGTGACCAGTGGAGGTAATCGGCAAATTTTGGCAGATCTGTTCGATCATTGGCTTTGACAAGAGGCAGTTGCAACTGATTTTCAGGATAGAGATCGAACCATTTTTGTGGAACAAAGCATGGGACATGGGGGCGACGAAATCCGACACCGAGGAAAAATGGCGGTTTTAAATGAGATTTTAATTGCTGGATCGCCCAATCTGCAACTTTGGAGTCTTCGAGTTCCGCGTCTTCTTTCGGAAATACGCCCCAGTCCACAGCAGGCATGAGGGATGGAGTTTTCACGAATTTCATTTGTGGTAATGGCCCATGCGAGCCATGGAGGCCCCAGAGGTCAAATTCAGTGCCGGGTTTCCTGCCGTCAGGCTCGGGATAGGCATCGTGCCAGATCTTCCCTGTGGTGCTTGTTTGATACCCTCCAGCGGCCAAGGCCTGTGGCAGGCTGACGACATCTTTGAAACCAGGGACTTTCCGGATACTTGGTTCCAACGCATAAACACCGGTTGTGGTAGGTCGAAGGCCAGTTAAAACGCTGGTTCGGGAAGGGTTACAAAGTGGGGCCTGGCAGTGGGCGTTGGTAAATACGGTTCCCCGAGCGGCCAGTCGATTGAAATTCGGTGTTTTGACTTGTGGGTGGCCGCCGAGAGGTTCGACCCAGTCGTTGAGATCATCGACTGCGATCATCAGGATATTGGGGCTTTTTGACGAATCTCCCGGCAATTCAGAGCTGGAAACGGTTTGAATACCGCTTGCGACGATTGCAAAGATTGCAAATCGAAGTCTGAGATACGACATTGGGGAATGTGATTTAGTCATGTCAGGCTGGCCAGATATTCTTACAGGTGGGGGAGATCTGTTTTATGATAAAGAAGTCCAC
>CAMCFM010000190.1 GCA_945874095.1 Candidatus Kuenenia stuttgartensis | reverse complement strand
TTGGACTGGTCTCCGGCATCACTCATTTTTTCTTGCCCGTCTTTTTCCGAACCAGCTTTTTCTTCGCCCTCACCTTTTTCGCCAGCGTCTTGTGGCTTGTCGTTTAGCCCAAGTGCATCGCGTAATTTATTGAGCTTGTCGCGATCCTGCTTTGAGAGGTCTTTCGACGATTTCTTATCGCCCTTTTCTCCCGACCCATCCTCTGCCTTAGGCTCGCCCTTAGGCAGTCCATCTTCACCACTATCCCCGCCCTGCTTTTTCTCAGCTCCAGTTGGATCGGACTTATCCCCGCCCTGCTTTTTCTCAGCCCCAGAAGGATCCGACTTATCCCCGCCCTGCTTCTTCTCGGCCCCAGCTTTTTCTGCTCCAGGCTTGTCCTGCTTCTCTCCCGATGATTTGCCCTGGCCGTTCGGATCAGGTTCAGATTTCTCGTCGCCGGGCTTTTTCTGGTCGGCCTGACTTTTCTGTTTGGCCGATTGTTTGCCCTGGTCGCCTGGTTCCTGCTTTTCCTGGGCGTTTTCTGATCCATCGCCCTCGTTTTTCATCGGGTCCGATTTTTGGCTGCCCTGATTCTTCTGTTTACCTGACTTACTGGCCGACGATTTTCCTGCACCATTCTGCTTTTGAGAATCGTCCTGCTTTTCGGAAGTATCCTGGTCGTTCTGATCACCCGCCTGCCCGGATTGATTCTTTTGGCTGTTTTTGGTTTTAGAATCAGATTTTGACGATGGGCTGCTCTTTGGCTGTTTCCCTTGAGACTGCTTCCCACCCTCTTTGGCATTGTCGCTAGGGTCAGCCGCTTCCGACTGATCGCCTTGCGAGCCCTTGCCCTGCCCGTCTTTCTTCTGCTCTTCGGATTGCTTTTGCTGGTCCTGCTTTTGTTTGCCCTGCTGCTGCTGTGGATCGCTTTGCTGATTTCCAGACTTTTCGTTCGCGTTCTGCTCGGACTTATCACCCTGATCTGGCGGATTGTCCATCGGGTTTTGGTCGCCCGTATCCTCGCGGGCCTGGGCCATCTCGTTTTGGGCCAGTTCTTCACGCTTGGGCTGGCTCACCGGTTCCTGAATTTCGATCGTCTGCTTCGGCGTTTCAAACTTATTGGGCTGAAGGTCGCAATTATCGCGCAAAGTCAGCCAGTATTCAATCTTATCGCCCACTTTCAGGCTCAGCGGCTCCAGATCAAGCGCCACCGTTTTCTGGATCTGCTTGGAGACTTCCTTGGCGTTGGGCTCGATCAGATCCACCGCTTTTTGGAGGATTTCGCCATTTTTGTGAACGTGCAGCTTCACTTCTTTCAAACCAAAATCGTCAGACGCCTCAATCACCAATGGTACCCGGGCATTGGCTGGCCGAAGTGTCGGGCTTTCCGGACGGATGAATCTTGCGGTCGGGGCCACATCTTTTACGACACGAATATCGTATAAAACCGGCTCAGGATTCGCCTGACCATCTACGGTGTTGAACTTCACCGAATACTGGCCATCGGTGTCCACAAGAAACGTGCCGGTCAGCTTTTTCTGGTCGCCCTGAACGGGAATGAGTGGAACAGGTGGACGTGGGCCGAAGTCGAGGGTGCCTGATCTGGCGGGCTGATTTGTGAATGCAGTGATTGTAATTCGTGTGCCTTGAAGGGCTTCCACGTTCCCCTCTTCGACGCCTTCACGCCTTGGGGCCTGAGCATATTCCGGGAAGTCGTAATCAAGCGAAACCTTTTCCACGATTGCGACAGGAAGAACTTCCAGCTCATAGGTTCTGGTCTTGCCATCCCCACCAGCCATGTAATAAAAAAGTTTGCCGGGAACCCGGTCGATTTTGGCCTTCCAGGGGTCGGCAAACGAGTTGCCCACGGTCATGGGCGTTTCGGCAAAAGTTTTGCCTTCATCACGACTTGTGAAGAGTGTGACAGCTTCAGGCTGGGCGCCGAGTGTCTCGACACTGAATTCCACCGGCATACCGGTCATCACCTTGGGGGCGTCCGGCTTATCTCCTGGGGTGATGTTCAGAAAGCGTGTGTTAGTCGGCCTTTGGACATCCGCCAGAAAGGCTCTCCTGGCCGAATCGAGCAGGCTTTTTGGAGTGATCCATGAATAAAGGCAGATTCCCACCACAATTGCGGCCAAAGCATAGCTCAAACGGACAATTTGAGATTGATCGACCACATCATCCACATTCACTTTGCTCAAGTCCGCTACAGCTCGGGCTTCAATCTGGGCCAGCACTGAGGGAGCAACCTTGCCAGCATCGTCACGAATCTGTAAGTAATTGATCAGGCTGTTCTTAAATGTGGAATCGGTCGATTCGATCGACTTCGCGGCATAGAGCGTATTGACTTTCAGGAGCATCGGCCTGGCGATCCGCACAAACGCATAAACTGCAGCCGTTCCAAGGCCACCGAACAGGATCAATCGGCGAGCCATGGATGGCAGTTCAACGGTATGGTCGAGGATGACTTCCAGAAAAATCACGCCAAGCGAGACGGTGATCATCCAGAGAATGGCTCGAAACATGTCGTTGGACTTGATGCGCGAGCGGGCACGGGCGACTTGATCCTCAATAAATTCAGCGTATTCGAGGATTCGCCCGCGCGGATTCGGATTTTTTAATTCGTCGTGGCTCGCCATCGCCGCCCCCTCTGGTTCGATTCGGGAACGTGACATGATTCTGTATCTTTAGATTTATTATACGTCGGCTAAGGTCGATTTGACAATTTAAACAGAAACGCCAACCTTGGTTAGAGATCGATTCATCACTCTGATTTTGCCAGTTGTAGGCTACGGGTTACCGAGCGAGAGTGTCCGAAATGGTTGAGCTGCAAGTGGATCCGTTTCACTGACCCGCCATGAGGCTCAGGCTTTGGCCTACATATACGCGTTTCAAATGGCTCGGCTCAATATCTGCAAGTCGTTCCACAAGGTTACGATACGACGCAATGACGCCTGCCGTGGCCGACCGTGGAGCCATCCAGTTGATCTGTCGGAAATGGTCGTGGGGCCAAGGAGGTAAGGGCTCGCCCCAGCCCAGTGCCGATTCCATAGGGACCAGGCCATCGTTCGGCCCTTCGCGTTTATGAATCCAGTGATGGGATGGTCTCAGACCGAAAAAAGTCGAGCTCGGGTCGGGCACTCCAGCGATGCTAAAGCAAGCTGAATGCGGAGGATCGGTCCAGTCCTCTGTCAGACGGATGGTGTGACGGGTGGAGACCTGATGGATTCCGTCAACATCCAGACCAATCCATTCCAGACCTGTACATAAGTATTTCAGACGTGTGGTGGCCATATCCGCCAGCGATGTGCCGAGGTGCGGAGTACCGATGGTGGTGAGCGAGAGAATTCGGTCAGCCCATGCGGGATCTGTTGCGAGTAGACGGGCATCGAGCCCGCCCATGCTGTGCCCGACCAAGTGGAATGGAGTGTCCCCAAGCTCGGTTTCAATCCGTTCAGCAAGTTTCCAGACACGCCTGTAAACACCAGCTGTCGGGTGGACTCTGGGGGCGAAGACTGTGACATCCCAGCTTCTCATCTCGCGCAGAATTCCGCGAAAATAGTCGCCAGCGGAGATCGGTCCTGCACCATATTTATGGGTGCCAAACAGCCCATGACAAAGCACAACTGGGTATTTTAACCGTGGACTCATGGTGTAATTGCAGGTTGAATGCGGCCGGGCCGCTCAGTGGAAATCATGGTGATGATGATCAAGTTGCACTACCACTTGCTGACATCAGAACTATAGACTACAAGTCGAGTGGAAGTGTGGGAACAGGATCGTGTTGGTCGCCGAATTGAGATTCGCGGAAGTCATAATCGGTAATTTCATCACAATTTGCCGCTTTGGGGATCGACCTTCAGATGACACTTAAAGGCTTCATTCAAAGTGCTGAACTGGTTGAGGATACGTCCGGGCCAGACCGGGTGATGATGATTGTGCGCGTTCAGGGCGTGGGGCCAGGTCAGCCCCGAAAAATTTTGATTCCGTTTGAAATTCTGATTGTTCAGGACGATCTTGAGGCTGAAACCATGGGCGGGCGTGCCTTTCGGGCGGAATGCTCTGGGGTGGAGACTGCGCTGGGAATGGTCACGGCTATCGAAGTCGGTCCGTCGCGTGTCTTACGAAACCCAGACGCCTGAGGATCAAAAAACGATCGGTTTCGTGATTTCAAACCGGTTTATCCAGAACCATGACTTTCCGGTCAGGAACACCTGTCACAAGCGTATTGTCAGGAACGGATTCCGTGACAAAAGCCCTGAGTGCAACCACAGCGTTTTCGCCAATGGTCACGCCTGATCGCACGGTCGCCTGACCACCGATCAGCGAGTTTTTACCGATCCTGACCTTCCCTAGCCGGATATGGGTGTGCGTCACTTCGTGGGTGGCGATGTGCGAGCCCATTCCGAGAATGGCTCCATCTTCAATCGTGATCAATTCCGGAAATTGCAGGTCAAGAGCCACGGTCGATGCAATAAAAACGCGGTTCCCGATCCGCACGCCGATCGACCTCAAAAGGAAGTTCTTCAGACGCCCTGATGACAAGTTGCGCGTCACTGCCAGCACAACGCCTTTTTTGATCAGGTTCCAGCGGCTATCGCCCAGAAACTCGTGCCAGTGATGGCTTACGTCCTGATGGAGCCCGTCAAATGGGAGGATGATCACCTGCTCATCGGACTCGATGAATTGACGAATGATTTCGCTGGTCTTTTGCTTCAACCCCATTTGATCCCTTCCAATTCTTAATTTGGAAAGTTCTGAATCATCCGGCGATACACGATCAGGTTGCGATCCACGACCGACTCAATCGAATAATCCCTCTGAATCCGGTCACGCGCGCTTTGGCCCCATCGGCGGGCCCCTTCAGGATTCCGAAACGCTTGCAGAATCGCATGTGACCACGCTTCAGGTGTATCCTGACGCACTAAAAGTCCGGTCGATTCATGGTCCACCAGATCCACATTTCCGCCTATGGCTGAGACCACGCTCGGCAAACCTGTGGCCATGGCCTCCAAAAGGCTGTTGCTCATTCCCTCTGCACGACTTGGGAGAACGAAAATGTCGCTATCGCGAAGTGTATCAGCCGTGTTTTCCAGACGGCCTGCAAACGAGACCTGCTGGTCAGTCATCCCCAGCGAATCTCTCAGGCTTATCAACTCCTCGCGCAGTGGCCCATCGCCCACAATCAGAAGTCGGCCGGAAGCTGTTTTCAGCACCTGTGGCCAAGCCTTGATCAAAAGGTCAACCTGCTTTTGGGCGTGCAATCTGCCAGTGAAAATGGCCTGGAAATGCTTGGGGTTGTTCATCAGTGGCTGTTGCGATGGATAAAAATGCTTCGTATCCACACCGCTGGCCGCTTTAAAAATTGCGGAATCAGGCACTCCCAGCGCTTGCCATTCTTCACGTATGTTCTGTGAGATACTGGCAAAACGGCGATTCCTGATCGCCAGTCGCCGTAGGAGCCATGATCCTTTCGTACGCATCAGTTCCTGAGCTTCTCCATCGTAACCTGAACTGGCAGGCTGAACGATCACAGGGCATTTGAGGAAGTCACGCGCCAGCCCGGTCGTGATCGATTCCCACAAAGCCTGATGCGTGTGGATGATATTCAACTTCGTGCGATCGGCTACCAGGGCCCGGGCCAGTCTCCAAATATAGCTGATCCCAAAAAGAGGACCTCGCGATGATGTTCGGATCACACGTCTGATCAGCACCCGCCCACCGTTTTCATGCTTCATATGAAGCTGTTCAACAGGCAGATGCTTGAGCGATCTCGTATAAACGGTGACTTGATGGCCTCTCCGGCAAAGCTCTTCAGCCTGAAGCCGGGCCTGCCGCTCCGCCCCGCTTTCCCGGGGTGCGAACAGGCTGATCACCAGACCAATTCGCAGGTTGCGATCGGTAGAGATTTCCTGGGTAGGCGAGATACCTGTCCAGTTTGGCTGGAATTCTTCAGGACCTGTGGCGTTCAATTTTCATCTGCACTATCAAGCTCATGAAAGTGGGGATGCTTGTGGAGCAATTGCCGAGTTTTTTCCACCTGGGAATGAGGCACAAAGATCTGATAACCTTCTTCAAACGGAAGTCCGCCGAATACGGTCGTTCCCGATGAGCCGGTCATCTTGGTGGTCACCCCTTCTTCGTTCAGCATCTGTACGATGATCGACGCTTCGAGTTCGTTCGGAAATCCACAGACCCGGACAAACTCAACGTGTGGTTCATGGGAACTCATCGGCGGCGTCTCCTGAAAATTAGATGGAGGTAGGGCCTTCCCTGATCAGACAGATTACCGATTGATTTCCAGATTCGGCAGCGATCGGCCTGAAGCGGTGGTGAACTTGCCCTGAGCGGAAATCAATTCGCCAAGCACATAAAGCGTGCCGTTGGTGGACTCTACCAGCACTTCCCAGCGACCTTCAGGCAGTTCGATTTTAGCTCTGCCAGAGGAGTCCGTTCGTGTGTCAAAAAGAATCTTGTCGCCCTTCGGCTCGCGGAACAAGACACGGACATCGCTCTCAGCCGATCCACTGAGCTTTGACTTCACAGAGACACCCAGTTCTGGCTTGGGAAGTGTCATTTTGCTGGTTCCGGAAATCACTGGACGCAGCGATTCTCGTTTCTGAGCGGAGTTTCCTGGCTGCTTTTCGCTCACCCCTGATTCAGCCAGCTTCCGCCCCAAGTCCGCTTTTAGTTCCGGTACAGGCTTGCCTGTCGGCTTGCTTGAGAGTGGAGGCAGAGGTAGGTCGCCATCGGCTGGAGGAGGAATTTCAGGCAACGGAATCACAGGGGCCGAAGTTGGCTTGAGCTTGGTTTCAGGAAGGGTTGGGAGCTCGATCAGACCAGATGGAGGAATGTCGGTCGACTTTGAAGCATCGGCCGCTGGTGGTTTGTCCTTTGGGCCTGGTAGTGCAGATTTGGCTCCTTCACCGGCCAAGGGCTTGGCTGGTGGTGGAATTTCGGCTGGCTCAAGTTTCGGAACGGTCGTGTCAGGCAGAGGGATCTCAGCAGCCGGTGGCGGTACGAGATTCTCAGCCGGTTTTTCTATCGGTTTCAGCGATGGTGCTGTCGCTGGTTTTTCGATGGGCTTTAATGAAGCCGAAGGTTTAATCTCGTTGGCAGGGATTTCAGGTGGCTTGGCTGGCTTTTCCACCGCCGGTTTGGCAGGTGGGAGTGGATTTGTATCCGCTGGCAAGTTGGGTGGTAACTCCACCTTGGGGTCGAGTTTAGGAACCTCAGACACCTTCGGCGCTGGCGGCTTTTCAGATAAGGCCGGTTTTGGCACTTCTGGAGCGACAGGAGGGCTCACAGGTGATGCGGTGAGAGGCGGCTCGGATCCGTTTGATCCAACAGGAGGTTTCTCCTGAGGAGATGGAGATGGCTTGGACGCCTTCGGAATTTCCTGAAGTTCAGGCACATTGGTGAAAGGCGCAGCCGGGCTGATCACTTCGGTCTGCACGCACGAAACATCGAGCGGCATCAGCATGGATGTGGCGGTGGTCCAGGTGGTGGTGGGCATGACCTGAACTGTGGGTGATAATACGTAAGTCTTTGCCAATGTTGGTGAAAGCACTGTAAAGCTGCTGGTCGACAGGATCGGGTAACCCGTTGGTGCGACCATCGTCGAATGGCCTCGACCGCTGTGTCGAAACAATCCGTGGTTCGTCGCGTGGGCCAATGAATCAAAAATGCCCAGACCAAATCCGCCAGTCACCAAAGCGAATGTTGCTAAAAGTTGTTTTCGGGAGTTTTGACCAGAAAT
>CAMCFM010000189.1 GCA_945874095.1 Candidatus Kuenenia stuttgartensis | reverse complement strand
ACCTTTATCATCGATCCGGCTTTGAAAGTGACGCACCGATTTCTGGGGATTTGTGCGGCATTCGCCCGTCCTCACATCGAACTTCCAGCGGTGCAGGGGGCACACCACAAACGAGCCGTCCAGCCAGCCTCGACCAAGCGGAGCATTGGCGTGGGGGCAGCGGCCTTCCAGAATATCAAGCTGACCATCCACATAAAACACGGCCAGTCGAACGCCTTGCACTTCCAGCGCAAGTCCCCGACCTTCAGTCACTTCAGAAATGTTGCCGCACAGAACCCAGCGGTTTTCAGAAGGCTCGTCAAATGGTAAAAGCGGCTGGCTCATCTCTCCTTACGCTTTATTTTGGCAGGTTTCTGATCATGCGAATGTCCAACCTCCGGCGGGTGAGCACCAGCCAGAACCAGCTTGCCCATCTCCACGCCCTTGGTCCCAATCAGGCTATCGGCCAACAGCCGAACTTCGCGGGCCCGGCCTTTCAAAAGAATCACTTCCAGGCATCGACGATGATCGAGGTGAACGTGTGTCGTCGTGACGACCTTCTCCAGATGATCGTGCTGAAGTTCGGTCAGACGCTCACTAATCTGGCCAGAATGGTGGTCGTAAATCAATGTGACCACGCCCATGGCCGGTTCATCGTCCGATGCAACGGTCTCGGCAATCAGAGCGGATCGCATCAACCCTCGCACAGCCTCACTGCGATTCGCATACCGATGCTCGTCGCAATAGTCATCAAACCGCTCCAAAAGCTCGCCACCAACGGCCACACTGAATCGGACCAGTGGCTCTTTGCCGGATTCTCGTGACATGGCCTGCGACCCTCGGAATTCGTGACTTGCAAAAAGGGCTGAACGTGGCCTTGATGATACCACTTTCAGCCCATTCGTTTCAGGATCGACTAAAAATCAATCAGACAGATGGGACATCCAGCCATGCACCATGCTTGGCTGAACTGGCGACACAGGCTTCAATAAAAGCCATTCCAGCCACGCCGTCGGCGATACCCGGGTGGGCAAACGGCTTGGGGCACTGCTCTCCACGGCGGCCACGGATGGTCCATTCCAGAGAACGGTGCAGGTTGGCCAAAGCCTCATGGAAACCTTCAGGGTGTCCGGAAGGCGTGCGCAGGTAAGGCTTGATCGACTCAGGGAAGTAGTCGTATTCCGCACCCAGTCGATAGATATGGAGCGGTTGGCCACCGGAATAAAACTTCAGGTTTGTATGGTCGGTGTTTGACCATTCAATTGTGCCCTTTGTTCCACTGATCCGGAAGCCGTTATCGTTCTGGGCGCCGATGGTGATCTGGCTGGCAGCGATGGTGGCGATGCCTCCATTGTTGAGCTCGGCAAGAACGGTGAAGTCGTCGTCCAGGGCGCGTCCAGCGACAAAAGTCTTCAATCGGGCCGATACGCGAACTGCCGAAAGGCCGGCCACGAAGCGAACGAACTCATAGGCATGGGTGCCGATATCTCCACCGCAGCCTGATGCTCCAGAACGTTTTGGATCGACACGCCAGGCAGCCTGCTGCTGACCTGATTCTTCGAGATTGGTCGCCAGCCAGCCCTGAGGGTACCAGGCTTCCACCTTACGAACTTCGCCGATTTTGCCGCCCTGAACCAGTTCACGGGCCAGCATGACCATCGGGTAACCGGTGTAGGTGTAAGCCACTTTGAACGGAGTGTTGTTGGCCTTGGCCACTTCGTGAACCTGACGGGCCTCTTCCAGAGTGATGGTGAGAGGCTTTTCGCAGAGGACGCCGAAGCCGCTTGCGGCAGCGGCCAGGGCAGGGCCGGCGTGTTCGTGATTCGGGGTGACAATGGTCACATAATCCATACGATCGCCGGCAGAGCGGGCGGCTTCGCCTTCGATCATGCTCTTCCAGTCGCCGTATCCACGTGTGAAGAAGAGATCTTTGGCGGATTCGATGGATTCTTCTGGCTTGGATCGAAGGGCACCGGCGGTGAGTTCCGCCGAATTGTCCATCAAAATCGCCGTGCGGTGAGGCTTGCCAAAAAAGTTCCCAGGACCACCACCACCGACCATACCGACCTTCATCTTGGACTTGGCCATTTTCTAAACTCCCTGATTTGAATGCTTTAGGATTGCTGCGATGATTCCGATGCGAATCATCCGGAACCAGAAGATCCGGACCGAATGAATCGCGATTGAGAAGCGTATGGGTTCGTATATATCCAATAAATTGATCGATATGCAAGGGCTGACCGCATAATATCGGTCGAATCTGTGAAACTTTTCTATTGTAGGAACGGGCAGGAAATAACTTCTGCTTATTAGCGAACTCTTGCCAAGCTCACCGCGGCGTCTGTCTAGCCGGGCTTGGCGCTAGCCCCGGTTGGTTTGCTAGGGGGCTACGCCCTGCGGCTAGATTCAATCGCCGAAACTGTGGGCTTGCGCCCTTCATCTAAGACGTTGAAGTTATTTCCCGGCGTTCCTAAAGGTTAAATTCGTAAATGTTCTCCCCATCAACTTGATAAACCATGGATTGAGTGAAAGAATAGATATAGAGATTTATGCTCGCTTGAGATAGACTCCACCCATCTCCTGTACACATCGCATCTTGAAACCGCAACATTCCCGCCAGGTGTGAGGCCAAGGCCGTGTCTACTGACCTTGAATTCAGTGACTCCACCATCCTTTGGGGCCAATTTGCCCAAAGCCTGCTCGTCACAGAACGAACCCTGAGCGCGATCCAGGCTGAAAGCCCTTCGGATCGGTCGAGCGCCGCACCGCCAGACACGGACAGAGATCACCTAGATCCTGGCCTTGTGGAACGTCGCGAGGTGATCGACGATCGGCATAAAATCATCTCTAACTTACTGAATGAAAATCAGTTACACGGAATCATCCTGAGTCGGCCTGAACATCTTTCATGGGTCACGGCGTCTGCTGATCTCTCCCCCGGCCTGCAACTCTGGCGACATCCAATTTTTGCTTACGTGACACCTACGCATCGGATGATCATTTGCGACGCCACTCAATCCGCACGGCTTTTTGAAGAAGAACTTTTTGGGCTCGGCTTCCTGCTCAAGGAATTCCCTCTGGCCGATGGGTCTCAATCCATGCTCGCAAATCTGGTGATGGGCAAGCAGGTGGGATGGGATATCAGGCTTGACGATCGCCCCAGTTTGCGAGCAGCACTGCACGGAGCATGCCGAAATCTCTCAAATGCTGAACGAAGTAGTATCCGACGACTGGGCCGTATGCTGGCCCTTTGTGTCGAGACTACGGCGGCCATGATTAAATCTGGCGAAACGGAGCGGGAAGTGGCGGCCCAGTTGGTGCACCGGATGATGCGGGAAGGGATTCAGCCAGTTCATATTCAAGTCCTGGCCGACGATCGGGCACGACAATATCGTTCGGCTGCCCCAAAAAATCATCCCATTACCACTTGGGCTGTGATTTCCGCAACCGGGCGCAGAGATGGCCTTGAGGTCAGCCTGACCCGATGCGTTTGCTTTGGGACCCCGAAGGTCGAACAGATTCGCGACTTCGAAGTCGCTGCAATGGCTCAAACAACAGGCACTTTTTTTACGCGTCCGGAAGAGTCTATCAGCGTGATCGCGCCGAAGGTCAGGCGTATCCTTGAGAAAAACGGATTTGCCGACGAATGGGGCCGGGAGTCGTCTCTGGCTTCAGCAGGTCGGCCTGTCAGCGAACTGCCGTCCATCTCCACCACACCCAACATGGCCATTATCCCGTCAAATTCCGCCTGGGCGTGGCAGGTCGGTGTCGGTTCGGCACGCGTGGCCGATACGATTGTCACAGACGATGCCGGCTTTGAATGCATCACCGTGGCCAAGCACTCGATCTGGCCCACAATGGAAATCGCCATCAAGGGGCAGTCGATCCGCCGACCATCGTTTTTAAGGCGCGAGGCCTGAGAATCCATCGGCTTCGCTTACCAGAACCAGTGTCGAAAACGACAACAATTTCACGATGGTTCCTGCCGTAACAATCGGCCCTGTATCAGGTTCGTATATATCGCCAGGCGATGGTGCAGAAGTCTCGACGGCCACTCTCCAGATTCGACCCGTTGGTGATGCTGGTATCTGGAATGAAAGTTCACTGGTCCAAGCGTTCATGGCGACGTAAATATCTCGATCAGGCGGCCCTCCACGATCATGCCCACGGCCATCGAGCGTGAATGCCAGTACGCGGGAATACTGCGTGAAATCGGGCCTGGTCGGATCCACCCCGTGCCAGATGATGTCTGGCATCAAGCCGTCTCCACGCGGAAATGTGTTACGTCGAAGTACCTTATGCCTTTTACGAAGTGCAATGACTCCCTTGGTGAATCGGAGCAAATCGGCGTGTTTTTTCGCCAGATCCCAATTCAGCCAGCTCGTGGGATTATCCTGACACCAGGCATTGTTATTGCCTTGCTGGGTCCGAAAGAACTCATCGCCAGCCATCAGCATGGGTACGCCCTGACTCATCATCAAGGTGGTCAGAAAGTTCCGAACCTGTCGCTGGCGCAAGGCTTGGATCAGAGGGTCATCGGTCGGCCCCTCCACCCCACAGTTCCAGGAATAATTGGCATCGGTCCCATCTTTATTCTGCTCGCCATTCGCCAGATTGTGCTTTTGATTATAGCTGACCAAATCGGCAAGCGTGAAGCCATCGTGGCAGGTCACAAAATTCAGCGAGCAGGTCGGCCCCTGACGCTGAAAAAGGTCGGGGCTACCGCAGATCCGGGTCGCCATCGGAGTTGTCATCCCCTCATGACCGGCCCAGAATCGTCGGACATCGTCACGATATTTGCCATTCCATGCCGACCATCTCTCACCGCCCGGAAAACTGCCCACCTGATAAAGCCCGCCAGCATCCCATGGTTCGGCGATCAGTTTCGATCGAGCCAGAACGGCATTCTCAGAGATCCGTTCCACCAAAGGTGGATTTTCAAGGGCTCGGCCCTGTCGGTCACGCCCTAGAACGCTCGCCAGGTCGAATCGAAAACCATCCACACCGGCTTCAGCCACCTTGGCCTCGAGCATTTTCAGGACGAGATCGCGGACGATTGGATGGTTAGAATTGACCGTGTTGCCACAGCCGGTGAAATTGCGGTAATTTCCAGCCTCGTCAAGCATGTAATAAAGGCAGTTGTCAAGTCCCTTGAAACTTTGGGTCGGGCCTCGTTCATCGCCTTCAGCCGTATGGTTGAAGACCACGTCAAGGATCACTTCCAGGCCTTGTCCGTGACACGCCTGAATCATGTTGCAGAATTCAAGCCACGGCGATTCACCAAAAGGTGATGACGAATATCCTGACTTTACAGCCGCGTAACTGATCGTATTATAGCCCCAGAAATTTCGCAAACGCTCGCCTGTCAGGGGGTTTACGAACGGGCAATCGCTTTCGTCAAACTCATCCACGGGCAGGAGTTCAAGCCCTGTCACTCCAAGGTCTCGAATATAGTCGAGCTTTTCGATCAACCCGGCGAATGTTCCCGGGTGTGCCACCTGCGCTGAAGGATCAACGGTAAAGCCTCTGACATGAAGCTCATACAGAATCGTGTCGGCACGCGGAGTGGCTGGATTTCGGTCGGATTCATCGCGGTGAATCCGATAATCCGTCACGTATCCAAGCCGCTCCTGATCGCACGGTTGACCCCAACTGTGACCACATGAAAAAATCTTGGCAAAGGGGTCGATCAGAAGATGATCAGGGTTGTAATGGTGCGGATGCGACGAAGGGCCGTCCATTCTCCATGCATAACAGAATGTTTCCGGAAGGCTTTCCAAGCGAACATGCCAGACGTCGCCGGTACGATTGATGGCAGGGTCAAGCCTGAGGATGAGTTCGTCGGAACGATCGCAGCTCGACGAGATCACCAGCCAGGCGTCGGTGGAATGGCGGCTGATGACGGCAAAATTCACTCCATGGGGCGTTCGGGTCGCTCCATAAGGCAAGGCCTGTCCGCGAAGAATTTCAACGGACAGGCCTTGGAATATTGCTTTCTGGGAGCTGCAATCCACTTCACCAGTGATTTTAATGGGCATTTTGAAGCCGTCTTTTTTTCAGATCGATCACAGGAGCCCAAAGACTCGCAAGATGTCCTGATAGAGCACCATCACCATCAAGCTCAGGACAGCAATCAGACCCATGTACGAGAACAGGGCCAGAAACGATTCAGGCAAAGGCTTGCCGCGAATTTTCTCGCCGATCAGGAAGACCATCTGGCCACCGTCGAGCGGAGCAATCGGCAGGAAGTTCATCACAGCCAGATTGATCGACAAAATGCCCAGGAACTTCAGGAAGAGCCCCATCCCCTCACTGGCGGATGCATAAGCCTGACTGGCGATGGTCACCGGCCCGCCCAACAGCTTGCGGCTCACCCTTTGAGTCGCAAGAGCACGAATCGTGCCAAAAATCTCACCTATCGAGCGTTTTGTCTCGCTGATGCCACGGCTGATGGATGCCCCCATGGACTGAGGCGGCAGGGGACGGATCAGGTTGAGCTGACCGAACCCGCGATCGACCAGAAACTGGCCAGGTGCAGGGGCAGGAGCCAGTTTGACCACGGTCTCTTTATCGTTCGCAGCCACTGAGACAGCCACTTCGCGAACTTTCACCATGTCAAGCTGGCGGAGCACTGTAGCGATGGTCGCCAGCGGAGTTCCACTTGTCTGAGCTTTATCGGTGGCCGGAGCTGAGGCGATCTGATACGACATCTCTTCAGGCTTCTTCGTGGACGGTTTCCCGTCAGCAGAATCTTCAGTCGCCGTGATCAGGTGGATTTTGGTGACCACTTGACCCGCTACCAATCCAGCCGCAGCGGCCGCAGAACCCGGCTCCACTTCGGTAATCACAGGAGTGGCGAAAATGGTCAGTCCCAGAGCTGGAATGTCTTGATTCTCTTCAAGCCCGAGAGGGCCAAAAGCGGCTGGCTCAAGTCGTGGGGTGATAGTCACATCGCGGCTCTTGCCTGATGCATCCAAAACGCCCAACTTCAAAGCCTTCCCAGCGTTATCAAAAGCAATCGCCGAGAAAGTCCGGGGGTCTACAGGTTTTCCATCAACAGTGGAGACCGTCTCGCCTTGCTGGATACCCGCCAGAGCGGCAGGCGAATTTTTCTGGATACTCGTGACAGCACCCGCCTTAAATTTCAGCCCCAAACCCATGGCATGGACCGCTGGAACGAGCACTTCACGTGGAGCTGCGTTGACTTCTTCAGAGGCCACAACACGCAAGCGGGCAGGCTCGCTCCGAACCTTTTCAAGCTCGACCCGCAACTTCTGGTTTGAATCCACAGGCGTCCAATCGCCCTTGGATGAGGCCACGGCAACGATTTTATCCTTGTCCTTCAAATCCTTCGGAAGTTCGGCGGTGGCCGATGTTCCTGGCATTTTTGAGATGGCTGGCTTGCCCAATAGAATGTCTTGGGGGAACCCAAGTCCGACTTCGGGCTTGAGCCTGCCTGCACGAATTGCTGGTGTCAAAAGCACGTCATAAGTGGATCCATCTTCAGCCCGCTTCATATCCATGCGAACGGACTGACCTTCTGCCGATGTACTGACGGTTCTGAGGAAATCCTCGAACGTCACATTGGTTTTGCTGTCAATGCCTGTGATTTCGTCGCCGGGCCTGATTCCCGATTCATAAGCTGGCCCGCCTGCCACGACAAACCCAACGACCGCTGGCATAAAAGGAACGCCGAGCCGGTAAGCCATGGCAAAGAAACCAAGACCAGTGATGATGTTCATGATCACACCAGCGCTGATGATCGCCATCCGGTGGCCGAC
>CAMCFM010000188.1 GCA_945874095.1 Candidatus Kuenenia stuttgartensis | reverse complement strand
TGTCAAGGTTTACGCCGTCCTTGGGCGTTGCCCAAGGCTGGTATGGGTCGGGCCTTTGGCCCTCAAACCAAATCCATTGATCTATTGATGCGTTGGGACTTTATAACTTATGCGTAAAACCGAGGGCTATCGCCCTGCGGCTAGATTTCAACCTGAAGGGGCGTGATCCTAAAGCCCGGTCCGAAGGGCCGGTTCTTGAGAGCGGCAAAAGTCTGGTTCAGACCTGAAGGGCCTCAATCACGTCCTTTCAGGCCGAAAAGCAAATCATTATGTGCAACGATCTTCCCAGCCCTTCGGACTGGGCTGTAGGATCTCTGGCCGTTGGCCCTAAAACTAAAACCATCCCAAATCGGGAAGTTATTTCCGACCATATCCTAAACATTCGCTAATATTGAACAATTTCATGACCATAAGCAAGCAGTCAAAGATCATACTCTGATACAAATTCCTGTGGCTCATACCAGATTCCAAAGTTAACCTACATGTGATTTTAGATGCTAAATCCTGCCATGTCAGGGGATATGGTCAACATGACTCAACGGTTCATGAATCGCTGGTAGAGTCCACCGCAAATCTTCGGCTGAAACTTCAGATTTCAGAATCAGACATCAACTTAACCCTAGTTTTGATCTAAGGTTCCGGATTGATCCGAATTCGAGTACGTTCGTATCAGAGCAGATCCAGCAGCTGGAATCTCCGTTTGAATCCTGAAAATGCCCTGATGTGAGCAGGTCGAGGCCAGCCGCATCTCCTGAGAAGGCAGGGAGGATGATCTGCCCAGGCGAACTCAAAAAGGCTCGAAATGTGCGGCCCTGCCACTTCATGACTGGGTGCAAATGGCCTGTGATTTGGCCTTTCAGGCCATCTTCGTTCCGATCCATGGGCTGATGGCCGTGATGGACCAACCAGCCTTGAACTACGTAACTCTTTTGAAAAAAAGCTGTTGAGTTCACCTGATGGTCGTGATTTCCTGCAATCAGAATGGACTCGATTCCCTGACCCTCAAGCCATGTCTGGAACTGATGGAGTACGCTCTGACGCCCCCTCATTGCCGCGCTGGATTCTGTCACATCTCCGGCCACTACAAGCTTTTTCACATCCATGGAAACAAAAAGTCCTGCGAGTCGCTTCTGAACGTCGTTCAAGGACAATTCCGGTAAGTAATCGCCGGATTTCGCTCTGGTGGCTTCATATCCAAGATGTAGATCAGCCACGACAACGGTGCCTTCATCCGGCCACACCATAGCCCCTTCCGGCGTGAAATACCCACCATCAGGTCCCTTCTTCCATTTTTTAGAGACACCCATCAAACAACTTTCTCAGTCACAGAAAAAAGTCTTTCATGCAAACGCTTTAACGCATCGTCGGCCGTTTCATATTGAATCGGTTCTGCAACGTCGCTACCAAACGGTTCAATCCAGGCCTGTGTGAATGGTGACAACTGTTTCAGCTTACGCAGCCTTATCTTAGGACGGCTGGACAGCCACTGGGAAGCTGCCGGGAGGTCAAGAATATCTTCGAGCGTTTCTCGTCTGGCCTCGCGGATGAGAGGATGGCTGGGACAGCTTTCTATCACCACAGGATAGAGACGCCGGCTGACCCAGTCCTGGCCACCGACCCGAACCTTTCCGCCTTCCACATTCTTGAGGACCATAAAACCGGTCGAAGCTGTGTGCTGGAATCGACTTGCGATCAAAGTCCCATGATCCAGCCCTTCAATCACATCTGCCTCTAAGTGATCCTCGGTAAACAGGGCTTGAATCTTATCCGGTTCAAGAGTTTGCGATAAGGTATGGACCACGAAACCAAGGTCAGAAACGGTCAGTTGTACGTCTCGCCCAACAAGCCTCCCCATACGAGCACACACAGCACGGGCCAGGGCTTCGCTGGCTGCCCTGTGGAGCCCAAAGTGAAAGGCATAGGCCGTGCCTTCCGGTTCTGGAGAGATTTCTATCAGAACACCTCTAGTTGCAGGCACTTCCGAGACAGAGAGCTGTGCCTTCCAGAGTGTGGTCAGGCAATCGGCGTCCAGAGGCTTCATGTTATAGTTCTGAACAAGCCAGGCCTTTGCCTGACGATCACTTTTGATCACAAGCGTTGCCAATTCTTCTCGAAACTGGCCAAGTTCCGTGGCCAATACGGCCGAATAGCCGGGCCTTTCACTGGTCCAGCGCGGGAAGAGAGCCTCACCCCCAACTAGACGCGAATGAATGATGGAACCTTCCGTTCGACGATACTCCAAGGCTTTACCGTCCAGCACAAACCTATCACCAGCCTGGAGTTGATCCGCATACGACGATTCCAGATGTCCAATTCGCTGGCCGCTGCATTCAACAACCATGGACTCCTCAGAAACGATGGTGCCGACGTTCATCCGAAACCAGCGGGCGACGCGACGATGCCTGATTCCAAATTCACCCTTCGCTTTCCAGATTCGTGGAGCCGTCCAGCGTGGGTTTGCCCCCGGTTCTGGCTCCCATGCACCAGATGGAGATGCGAGTTCACCGGCAAGGTAGTTCAGGCAGGCGTCGAAATCTTCTCTTGACAAGTTCCTGTAAGGCAAAGACTTACGCACCGTGTCAAACGTTGAATCGCAGTTCTGGTCGTCGGAACATGCCAGAGCAATCAGGTTCTGACAAAGCACATCGAGAGAATTTTCAATCACCCGAACTGGCTCGATCCGACCTTCGATCGCGGCCTTGGCTGTAACAATTGCTCCGGCAAGTTCAGCTGGATTTGACGCCAGAATGACGCCCTTGCGGACTCGGCCCGGGCCGTGACCGGCTCGGCCAAGTCGTTGAAGGCATCGAGAAACCGAGCCTGGGAGACCAAGCTGGGCGACATAGTCGGCAGACTGATAATCCACGCCCAGCTCAAGACTTGTGCTGGAAACCACCATCCGTAGTTCGCCCGCCTTCAGGCGTGTTTCCACATTCTGACGCAGGATACGGTCGAGAGATCCATGATGGGCTGCAATCGAATCTGGATCAGAATGGCCATCAATTTCCTGTTTCAGTAGAAACGTGACTCGTTCGGTCATGGGTCTGGTGTTGGTAAAAACCACTGTCGTCTGATTTTCAGCAAGACTTTGCTGAAGGCGTTTCACGAGCCGTTGGTGAACCAGGGGGCGGTAAGGGGCTTCGTCGGATCGGATCAGCGATTCGACCGTAAGTTCCGTGCGACCAACAATCCCATTCCAGGCATCGGGGCCTGGCTCGATCACATGACATGTTCGGTTTGGGCCGACCAGAAATTGGGCGATAAGTTCGGCTGGACGGCAGGTTGCGGAAAGTCCGATGCGTTGCGGGTCGTGGGTGGACAAGGAGGAGAGACGCTCCAGCCCCAAGGCAAGATCCGAGCCACGCTTGACAGGGGCAAGGCTGTGAATTTCATCGACGATGATGGTTTTAACGTTACGAAAATGGTTTACCCAGGCTTGCTGGCTGAGCAGGATGGAGAGACTTTCAGGCGTTGTAACCAGTATATGAGGAGGGCACTTACGAAGCTGTTGGCGTTGGTAAGGGGTTGAATCACCTGTGCGTAAGCCGACTCGCACTTCAGGGGTGGCTTGGCCTAAAGTTTTCGCGACATCAGACAGGGGCTTGCAAAGGCTCCTTTCGATATCATAACCCAGGCTTTTCATGGGAGATATGTAAACGCAGCTGACTTCGTCAGTCAGGGTACCCTGAACCGCCTGACCGAGAAGATGATCGAGGGTTGCGAGGAAACCTGCAAGGGTTTTACCGGTTCCGGTCGGGGCAACAAGCAGGGCATTCTGACCGGTCGTAAGATATGGCCAGGCCTGGGATTGAATCGGCGTTGGGCCGTTTGGAAAATGGAGCCTGCACCAGTCACTCAAGCCTTTATGGGTGGGCCAGTGGAGCAAGTGATCGGATGAGTTCCATCCAGGGCAATTCATGGAGTGGTGCCGGTCAGAATCAATGGCTGGTAACCGTCATCTATCGAGTGGGTGCGTATCGTGTCAAACCGGGCAAACATTCCGATTAAGTTATGATATGCTAAATGGACTTGCTGACCATTGGCAAGCCAATGGCTCTGGAAAAGGCTGAATTTGAAATGAACGAAGTAGAATCTGGCGAGCTTGGAGATTTGGCGCAAAAGGGGCAGTCCAAGTGGCTTCATGTGATCCTTTTCGAGCCGGAAATTGCGGCCAATACGGGAGCGATTGGGCGGACCTGTCTGGCACTTGGGGCACGTCTGTGGCTGGTGAGGCCGCTCGGATTTAGGCTTGACGAGAAGAATTTACGACGGGCGGGACTGGATTACTGGCGAGATGTGGATGTTCATGTGGTGGAAGACTATCAGACGGCCCTCGATTTGTGTCAGCCAAAAAATATCTGGCTGATGACGACGAAGGCCACAAAAGAGCATTGGGACGCGACTTTTTCGGTAGGTGACGCACTCGTTTTTGGTCCGGAATCTCGCGGTTTGCCGAGTTGGATATTAGAATCTAAAGAATCTGAACAACGCCTGAGGATTCCGATGCGTGCCGAGACCAGAAGCTTGAATCTGGCGAATGCAGCCACAGTGGCGATGTACGAGGCGGCCCGGCAACTTCGACCGCCACTTTGTGATTGATCACAGGCAAGAGCGGACGCGAGCGTAGACAACAAACTCTGTCCATCAAGAGAGATACGATCAGATGAGCACGAATCGCGCGGCGTTTTTAATCTTCACTGGATTGATGGTCGGAATTGGTGCGATTTTTTCGATTTTTGGTGAATGGGAAAAAGTGGAAACCGCGAGCAAGGTGGTTGCGCCCGTGGAGACGGAACTGGTCAGCCGATCACACCGGGTTCAGGGCGATGTGAAGGAATTCAAGAACACCGATTTGAAGGTTTCTTTTCTAGGTGATGCAGGGTGCGTGAATTGCCATGTTCAGGAAACGGAGTCATTTCGCAAGCATCCGATGGGTCGGTCCATGTGCAAGATTACCGACTTTGCCGCATTGCCTAAGAAGGAACCGTTTGTTGCTGGCAATTTCCGCTATTCAGTTGAGACCAAAGATAAAGCTGTGATCCACGTTGAAGAAGAGATTGACAGTAGTGGTAAGGTTTTAAAGAAGATAGAGAAGCCAATTTCACTGGTGATTGGTTCCGGCACTCGCGGAAATTCGTTCCTGACAGAAAAAGCCGGGTTTCTGCATCAATCACCGATCTCATGGTATACGTCGCTTAAAAGGTATGACCTGGCGCCAAGCTACCAGAGTAAAAACCTCCATTTTGGACGCCAGATTCAAGAGGCTTGCCTGTTCTGCCATTCGAATCGGCCTGAAACCAACCACGATAATTCTATCGTTCTGCACGGGCTGACGATTGGCTGCGAGCGTTGCCACGGGCCTGGCGAACTTCACGCCAAGGAGCAAAAGCTGGTCAATGGTTATGACCCGACAATTGTGAATCCAGCGAAGTTAAGCAATTCAAGAAAAGACGATGTCTGCTATCAGTGCCACCTTCAGCTTGAGGCTCGCGAAGAGGCTCCAGGCAAATCTTTGACAGACTTTCGGCCTGGCCAAGACATCGAGACGTTTATCACCCGCAACAAGATTCCGATCGGCGACCCACTGGCCCGGTTTAAAGCCGTCAGCCATGTTTTTCAGATGGAAGAGAGCCGCTGCTACATCGCCAGTGAAGGCAAAATGAGCTGCACAAGTTGCCACAATCCTCATGATTATCGCAACGACAAGGACCGTCTTGCTGAGGCAATTAAGAAATGCAACTCTTGTCATGCAGACAAGGGCTGCTCTCTACCAATGCCGACCAGACTTGTGAAAAGCCCTGCCGACGATTGTATCGCCTGCCATATGCCAAAGCGGAACACGGTCGATATCGGTCACACTCCTCTGACGGACCACTCCATCAAGCGTCTGACTTCGGCTTATCAGACCATGAAGCAGGATGTTCAGACTAAACAAGCTCCATAAGAGGATTGACATCCGTTTGCTGGCTAAATCTAAAACGCCTTGCAGAGCCTCAACGATTCGAAGTGGCTTCGAGCTGCCATTTGTTCCAATCGCTTGAATTGTAGACGGAGCGATCGAATCGTGATACCACTCCAAGCTGAAGATGCGATGGCAGAAACTTCCGAAAAACTGAAAGCGGTAACCAAGGGCGTGCAATCCACTCCATCGGGTGTTTCGCGAACCATGCTGAACTTCTTGATTGATGCTTCGTTGCTCTTTTCAGCCATGTCCATGACATGGGTTTCGGTCATGCTGATGGTGGTATTTCCAGTACCGACTCGATCCGAGGGCTGGACTCTACTGGGTATGGACTTCAATCAATGGAGACAGATTCAGTTCGGATTGTTGATGGTGACAACTTTGCTGGCGTTAGAGCATTTGGTGCTGCACTGGAAGTGGGTGTGCGGAGTGATTGTCACGAAAATCCTGAAACTCAAAAATCGCCCCGACGAAGCCATTCAGGCCGTTTATGGAGTCGCGGCATTCATCGGAACGTTGATGATGATGGGGGCACTGATTGTGGTGGCGATGTTGATCGTGCAAAAACCGCCGATGGATTGAGCCGTCTGAATGATTGATTGACAGGCGGGAAAATCCAGCGAAGAGTTGTTCTGTAAGTCTTGCGCTTTTCTTGAATGAGGATAATCAAAATGGCCTCAGTGACTGAAGCTGGTTTGATCACCGCCGATGAATTTGCCGAGCTTTTCGGCCCTGATGATCGCGTGGAGTTAGTTCATGGAAAGATTGTAAATCGAATGGCCCCAGACCCCTTTCATGGAAATATGGTGGGCCTGCTTTGCCAAATGTTTAACGAATGGGCGGAGAATCACGACGACTACTGGATTTACTCTGAATCAGGCACCATTCTGAACGACTCACGCACCACTGTGCGTTGCCCTGATCTGGCTGTCATGGCGTATGCCGATACTCCGACCCCGCTCGAGCGCGGCAAGTTTGCGCGCATGACTCCCGTGCTGGTTGTCGAAGTTCTTTCTCTCAGTGAGACGAATTCAGATCGTGCCCAGAAGAAGCTGGATTGGTTCGGAGATGGTCTGAAACAATATTGGGAAGTGGACTTACGAGATTTTTCGGTCCGGATTGAACAGCCGGACGGAGAGTCTCAAACTTTTCTCGAAAGCCATGGAGAAATCATTCGTAACCCTTTTGGTCTGGATGGGTTGACGATCGACCTCCAGCGTTTGTTTAGGAAGGTGAAGAGGCTTCAATAGGCTCATCCCTTAATCACGCTCAGAAGCGTATTTCTGAGGCATGGACCCACGACCGGGCGGTTTTTTGCCCTTTCAGTCAATACGCACGTAACATCTTACACAAAGATGATTTACCTCATTATTCGTATCAAAGCCAAAGCCCGCCATGTCAGGGGACATGGCCTACATAACTTCTTGTCTATTTGAAGTTTACCAATCGCCGTTGGGTATCGTCCCAAATCTCAGACTCAAACTCCAGTCGTAACAGTGAGAGGGGTTTAGCCCATGGTCTGCCGTTGATCATCAAGTTCATTCGAGCCGGAATCAGCGACCACCCATCGTTAAAATTGCAGTCAGGACCATGCCGTCAGGTGCCTGAACGCGGATCGGGATGCCTTGGGTCGGGTTGAATCTCGCGGCAGCCTCGTTAAATTCTTTGCGATTATTGACAGGCGTTCGGCCTACGGAGAGCACTCTCATCCCAGGCCTGATTCCGGAGTTGGCCACAGGTCCGCCGGGAGTGACTTGATCTATGATCAAAACCGTTGGGCTATCGGCCTTGCCAGGATC
>CAMCFM010000187.1 GCA_945874095.1 Candidatus Kuenenia stuttgartensis | reverse complement strand
ACCTGGGCAAAAAGAGCAGAACTTTGTGCGATCAGTGTCAACGCGACGGCAAAAAGCCCTGCGCATTGGCCAATAGAATTGGCAAAGCGACGGAAAATCATGATTTTAAATCACCTCGAAGTGTTTTCAGGCGGGATCCTGGAGTGGATTAAGTTAACGATAACGCTGTGAAGGGTCGGACGCAATAGGATCTGTAGTGAGAACTGTCGAACATTTTTGTGGAGTACGAAGTCTAAAATGGGTGGTAAGACTGTAATGTCTTTCTGTATTATAGGTTATGTGTTCGAGTCAAACTAAAAAAGCTCGCCTGAGAGTCAGGCGAGCTGGATGGATTGAGTTCACTGATATTTTAGAAATCAGTCGATCATTTAACGCGTTCGAGGTATTCGCCCGTGCGTGTATCCACTTTGACTTTGTCGCCAATCTTCATGAAAGGTGGCACTTGAATGGTCAGGCCGTTTTCGCAAATCGCTTCTTTGTATTGGTTTGTGGCCGTTGCGCCCTTGAGTTCAGGGGCGGTGTCGGTGATCACATATTCCATGGAAGCCGGGATTTCGACAGAGACGGGCTTGTCGTCAATGTACTTGACCATGACCTTCGTGTTGGGTACGACAAACTTGAGGGATGTGCCCAAAATGTCGCTGTTCAGAGGGAACTGGTCGTAGGTTTCCATGTCCATGAAGACGTGTTCGTCGCCCTGGCTATAGAGATACTGGAATTCCTTGGTCTCAACATAAGGAACTTCGAGCGTGTCCGCTGAGCGGAACCGCTTTTCGATGGTGGAGCCGTTCTTGAGGCTCTTGAGCTTGGTCTGGACCATGGCTCTGAGGTTGCCGGGCGTGTGGTGGAGAAAGTCCATCACCACAAAGTTTACGCCTTCGATCACAACCACCATACCGCGTCTGATGTCGTTCGCCTTGACTTGAGCCATGTTCTTTTCCGTGCTTCCTCGTTGATCAGGTCCGAGCCATTGGCCGCTGAAAGTGGGATCGATTAAGGCTTTTGGCTCATGCTTTGTGAGTGAGATTTCCGGCCACTGCCGGTTTCATAGTCTCTCTTTATACCCGAAAACCATTCGAATCTCTAGTCTGACACCAGATTCCCGTTTCTGAGCTGATCCAGTCGGTTTCTCAAACCGAACCAGGGTAAATCAAAAAATTTTGGATTTTCTCTGTACCTTTTTCTGGGAATGAGCGTATAAATAAACGTAGTGATTCTTACTCAGGAAAAACGATGCAAACGACAACCACAAAAACTTTGATGATCCGGATACTGGCCACCTGGCTCAGTGCCGTCTCCATGGTTTGGGCGGTTCCTGCATGTCTTGATGACCACTCTTGTTGCGAGCACTTGATGCAGACTTGCTGCACCCAACCTGCTCCTTCCAACGTGCCAGTCACCCCACCTTCTGGTGCCGAGTGCTCTTGCGTTGATCAAGGTGTACAAGTTGCCTCTGTCACAGATGTTGCACGTGAAAAGAGGCGTCAGGCACGGAGCTTCTCCGTACAGACCGCAAACATTTCACAGGCATCGAATGTGGTTTTACGGGACAGTTTCTCGATCGCTTCCGATGTCCCGGTCGTTCAGCCTTTTAAAGTGGCTGTATTTAGAATGACTGTTCGCTGGCGTTGTTAATCCATTTAAAATGATCAAGTTTTTGTACCCGTACGAATCAGGCTCCTGAACGCTTCCTGAAATGAAGTCGTTCGTTAACAGTCTGATCGAATCGGATGGAAATGTCGTAATAATATAAAGATACGGCTTGGTTGTCGAACGACCTGTATCTGTATGTGCAGGATCGGCAATCACTTAGCCATGAAACAGATACAAACATTCAGAGAATTTCAGTAAGAAAGTTCTGTAGACCATGAACGCATCGAATCATCGTCGATTGATTGTATTAGCCGCCTTCGCAGCCATCGCTACCGTGGTTGGAGCATTTGGCGAACGGGCAAACGCCGTCGATACCAAAGCCGCCTGTTGTACAGACGGTAAGTGCTGTGGCCAAAAGAGTTGCAGTGGTGATTGCTGCAAAACGGGTACTTGTACCGCTGGTTGTGCTGCAAAGGTAGTCAAATCAGCATGTTGCAGCAAAGAAGCTGCCAAGAAATCCGCATGCTGTACCGATGGCAAATGCTGTGGCGACAAAGCATGTAGTGGTGAATGTTGCAAATCCGGTGCATGCACCACTGGTTGTTCTGCAAAGGCATCCAGTGTAAATAGTTCCAGCAAAACATCTTCCACGAAATCCGCATGCTGTACCGATGGCAAATGCTGTGGTGACAAAGCATGTAGTGGTGAATGTTGCAAATCCGGTACATGTGCCACTGGTTGTGCTGCAAAGGCTTCCAGTGTAAATAGTTCCAGCAAAGCAGCTGCCACGAAATCCGCGTGCTGTACCGATGGCAAATGCTGTGGTGACAAAGCGTGTAGTGGTGAATGTTGCAAATCCGGTACATGCACCACTGGTTGTGCTGCAAAGGTCTCCAGTGCAAATATTTCCAGCAAAATAGCTGTCGCGAAATCCGCATGTTGCACCGATGGCAAATGCTGTGGCGATAAAGCGTGTAGTGGTGAATGTTGCAAATCCGGTACATGTACCACTGGTTGTGCTGCAAAGGTTGTCAAATCGGCATGTTGCAGCAAAGAAGCTGCCACGAAATCCGCGTGCTGCACCGATGGTAAATGCTGTGGTGACAAAGCATGCAGCGGCGAATGCTGTAAGACAGGCGCTTGTGCAACTGGGTGCAGCGTTAAGGTGAAAAAGACGTCCTGATCAGTTTCAAACTTGATTTGTACTGATTTTGGGAAATTCAAAAAATGGTGCATACAGAATCGCTGTATGCACCATTTCTATGATTATTCTGACTCGAATCAATTTCTGGTGGCTTCAATCAACCATCCGCCTGCCAGAATTCTTTGAGTGATAAACCCATCGCCAATATCTTCGGCTGTTGTGGCATTAAGATTCACGACAGTCTTCACTTGCAAGCCAACCCGGTTCAATTCGCTTTCAATTTCATTCCAGCCGAACATATGGATCTTAACTCCAGGAATTCCCCGATATTGAGCATCGCGATTCCCATAGTCTTTGTCTCGAATCATGCGCCTCCATAAATCGCGAATCATCCATCGAATCCCTTGATTGTGATTCTTCTGCACCCACCAGTTATGGGCATGGATCAATAGAACACCGCCCGGCTTTAAAGCCATCGAGACGGATTTAAGGAATCGTTGCCTGTCAATTTGCAATGGGATCATCCCCAATGTACTGAATAAACAGACGGCGGCGTCGAGCCTTGCACTTGGTATAAATTCAAGTCTCGCCAGATTGCCTTGAACGGGTAGGACCTGAGAATCGGTCAATCCGCCCTGCTCTTCCATAAACTTCTCAAGCATTGGCCGGCTTAAATCCACCGATATCACTTGCCAACCCATCTCTGCGAGCACTGATGATGCTCGGCCTGACCCACAACCCAGGTCGGCCACAATTTGGTTATTCCCGTTCCATAACTTTGCTTTTACCCATTTTAAATCGGCTTTGATCAGTGGGTGATCTGCAAAGGCAGACGTCTCGTCATCTGCAAGTCTTTGGCTTGTTGCATAAGCCCAAAGTGCTTCATTCACGCCTTCAGGGCGACGTTTTCGGCCGCTGAATGGTCGACTGGTCATCGAATTTCCACTTTCATCATGAATGTCTGGCGGGTGTCTCCACGTGATGCCAGATCGTCGAGAAATTCTGACCATTGAAGTGTTGGAATCGCTTTGAATCGGCTTCGACCACCAAGTTTCACATCAGCCCGTTTCGTAAAATCAATCTGACGAGGGCTCAGCCAGACGTCCAATGCCTTAATCCCATCGCTTGTGATTTGAACCTGATTTGCAGTGGCTGAAAACTTGGCCTGAAGGGTGGCTGGCTTGAGGTCCTCGCCAAGTGTTTTCACGCTTTCGGGTGGCATACTACGGCCTGATGAAAACTCCTGAATCACAAGTCCATAGAACCTTTGATCGCCTTCCCGACCAGCAACAGCCTGAAATTCATCCATTCCGACCTTTCTCTTTCGGCCTTTCATCCATTCAAACGCAGCAGGAATCTCTTCCTCAAAAAATTCATATCCGCGTTTATTGTATTGCACATAAGTGGCATCCCAGTTTTTCTGCATCAATCCCTTCACAAGCGGCATAATAAATTGGGCCTCTCCAGGCGCCAGTTCCCCTTCTGCAATAAATAAGGGGATCATCTGGGTATTGGCCCGATATGCTGGTACATATTTGGCAGGTAAACCACTTAAAATGACACCGCCGGCAAGACTGTCTGGATGAGCAAGCGCGTAATCCCATGCCATGTCTCCACCGCCCAGACCGCCGACTACAAAGACTCGGTCCGGATCAATCGCCAACCGCTTTAAAGCATCTCGGTGGCAGAGGGTTACAGTGGCATGTTCTTCCGTAGAAAAGTGATAGGCTCCACTGGATTTCATATCAGGAGCAACCACAATCCAGCCTCGATCTGCTGCCGCCTTACGCCAGGAAACAGCCGCTTTTTCAGGGTCTCCGCCAGGGTTTAATACAATAATGGCAGGCCATTGGCCAAGCCTGTGATAACCGGGCGGAACGGTTGCGATATATTCTGTTGGTGTTGCATTTGGGTCGTTCTCGACGCGATAGGTCACTGTAGGGCTTTTCGGGTCGTCCGAGAGCGTGTTCAGAGGCCTGACGCGTTCGGCGATAAACTGAGCCTCTTTTGCTGAAATTGGGCGTTCTCCCTCCGGCGCTGGAATCCGAATCGATTCCAGTCGATTGGCAAGCGATTGACGCTGATTGTAATCTATGCTGTGGCCGGCTTTTGTGATCGCTTCGTAAGTCTCTGCATAGGCTAATGCAATCGAAATATCTTCAGTGACAAGATCAGGCCCTCCGCACCAGTTGGAAAGTGCAGTGGCCCAGGCTTTCTTGGCAGAAACACCATCAGGATGTCGCTGATACTGATCAAATGCTGCAAAATATGGCTCGACCATGGCCGGGCATCGACTCAAGGCCTCAATCATTTCTGCCAAATACTGTGGCCCTGGGCCTGCACTTGAAGTGCCTTGCCTGCTCCCATCAAATGCCGCTTTAAGTTCACGCTGACGCCGTGCCCTGCCCTCGTCTGTGGCTCTAATCAAGTCCAAAAGTTCCACAGCAGATGCCCGAACGGCTTCGCTGCCGCCTTCCGATGATTTTACGACCTTCTCCAGTTCAGGCAAAATTTCTGTTACTGGGGCCCCGTTTTTTATCTTCAGTTTCCATTGATTTAAATGATCATTCAGCTCTGCGTCAAATATTCCGGCCGCTGCGGTGCTTAATACCTCGTTCATTTCGGGGAAGTCGGCTTTTAGTGCTGAAACGGCCGCCTTGGCTTCATCAAACCATTCGGCCTGAAGATAAAAACGTACAACTCGAAGCCGCTCATCTTTTTCGTCTTTAGGAATCCGGTTTAAGAGTCCGGAGATGACGCTTCTGGGAATCGTCGAGGTGGAGACCTGGCTGGCCCAGTAAGTCTCTACTCCACGTAGCTTTGCTGCCTTTGGACCGATTTCGATCAAGGCTTGAGTCAGTTCAATGGATTTGGCAACATTTCGAGGCGGACTGAACCGAATCTTTCTGCGACCGAATTCGTCCCACGGTTCGGCGACGATACCGGTCAGGATCGAGGGCATCTGGCTCGAGGTGTAATTAGGCTTTTTGGGCTGAATCAGTTTGAACGATTCCCAAGCCCCAGAGCCGGCACCTGGTTCGTTGGTGGCGACTTTGGTCGATCGGAACAGGGTGCGTTTCACTCCATCAAAAGCACCTGCGATCACCCCTTCACGCTCTGCATGACCGATGTAAACTTCGCCTGTTTTCATCGTAAATTTATCAGCAAAAACAGGATGGAAACTTAC
This sequence comes from Candidatus Kuenenia stuttgartensis, assembly GCA_945874095.1. Classification (GTDB taxonomy): domain Bacteria; phylum Planctomycetota; class Planctomycetia; order Isosphaerales; family Isosphaeraceae; genus QWQI01. Next base: position 1,855 of record CAMCFM010000187.1, on the reverse strand, counting down.
TCCTAACCCAGATAAGGTGCAACAGAGGATGGCCAGACTGCGGGTTCGAGCATACATGTTCATGGCCAGATTTCCGTCCCGTGGGTGGGCGATTTTGAAGCCGTCCTGATCATCCTGAAAACATCGTTCAAGATGTATTGTCCGATTCGTACGATTACGGTCAAGGTCTGCATGCTCTCCGAGTGGAACAGACTTGGCGAAATCAAACGAAATCTGAACTCTTGGAGCTACGATTTTCAGCTTGCATTGGATAAGATCCTATTCAGCAATAAACTTTGAGGAAGAGATTTTCGATCCACGTACAAGGGGCTTGCCTGGTGCTTCATCCAAATTCCGCTGTCGCCGCGATCACGATCCTCGTTTCAGGCTTGATTTCGATTAGGGCAGCCGAGCCAGCCAAGCCTTTGAAGGTCTTTATTCTGGCAGGTCAGTCGAATATGGAAGGTCAGTCTGTGGCTGATCTTGAAGGCAAGGACTACAACAACGGCAAGGGGACTTTGAATGCCCTTTTGAAAAGCCGGTCCATGGCCTCGCGGCTTCAGAATCTGAAAAGTCCCAACGGTCAATGGGCTCAGCGCGACGATGTCTGGGTACGCTATCAGCCGGAAAATCAAACCGCAAAAATTGGGCCCCTGACCCTTGGATTTACGCCCTATGATGGGGCTCATCACTTCGGCCCTGAACTGCAATTTGGTCGTCTTGTGGGCGATCATTTTACGAATCAGGTTCTCTTGATCAAAACCGCCTGGGGCGGGAAAAGCCTCTACAAAGACTTTCGGCCACCCAGTTCCGGTGGTCAGGTTGGGCCTTATTACACGAAGATGATTGCTGATGTAAAAACAGCTCTGGATCGGCTTAAAATCGATTTTCCAGCTTACAGCAACACAGGTTATGAACTCTCTGGTTTTGTCTGGTATCAAGGATGGAACGATGGGGTGGATCCGAAACGGGCGGTTCCTGAATATGAGCAGAATCTGGTGAATTTGATCCATGATGTTCGCAAGGATTTAAAGACGCCGAATTTGCCTGTGGTTGTGGGTGAACTGACGGGCCCGTGGGTGGATGCACCTGAGGCCTGGGCCAAGCTCAGGCAAGCCCAACGCAATGCTGCAAGTCGAGATGAGTTCAAAGGAAACGTTGCTTTTGCCGAGACTCGGAACTTTGTGCGTCCAGCTGAAGAATCGCCGAACCCCGGCCACGGTCACCACGAGTTCGGCAATGCAGAGACTGGAATTCTGGTCGGCGATGCTCTTGGAGCGTCAATGATCCGTTTGATTTCGAATCCGCCTGGAACGGTTTCAGAAGATCCATTAAAGCCTGTTTGTTACAAGTTATGCATGATTGAGGGCTGGAAAGTGCAGGTGGATCAACGACTTTTTGAATCTGCCGATGAGGAGCTTGGCAAGCAGGCTCTGAGGTTTTTGGAGAATAAGCTGGCGGATATCAAAGTGGTGGTTCCGGCAGGCATCGTCAAAAAGCTCCAAACCGTGACAATTGTGATGGATAAATCGCATGGCAAGCTGACTTCCATGCAGTATCATCCAAGTGAGGACTGGCTTAAGGCGAACGGATATTCTGAGAAACTTGCCAGGTGCGTTCACTTGCCGAGGGCTCAAGATCTGGCCACAAAACGCAATATCAATGAACAGCCCTGGGTAATTCTTCATGAACTGGCCCATGCATATCATGACCAGATTCTAGGCTTTGAAGATCCTCAGGTCATGAAGGCTTTCACGAATTTTAAGGCCAGCGGAAGAGGTCAGAAAACCTTGCTGTTTAACGGTAAACGGGTGGATCATTACGCGTTGACGAATCAAATGGAGTTCTTTGCCGAGATGACGGAATCGTATTTCGG
>CAMCFM010000186.1 GCA_945874095.1 Candidatus Kuenenia stuttgartensis | reverse complement strand
TGGCTAGCATGTCCGAACGTGTTCTGGACGCTGCCCGTACGGCCGGCCTGAGTATCATTGAGCTTGAGCCGCTCGAGAACTCGATCGCTGACCGCATCAGCCTGAGCCTGATCGAAGCTGTTTCCATGGATCTGGTCGGCTCCGCAGATCGGGTCGTGGTCATATATAGTGGTTTTGAAGCCGGTGTGCTGGACAGTATGTCGATTGTTCGCCTGGGCGAGCATCGGGAGAAGCTCAAGCCCCGCGACCTCAGGGAACTCGAAACGACCGTCCCATTTGAGACCCTCAAATGCGTGGTGGATGTGGCTACCGAAATTGGCCGCGAAGGCCGTGAGGGTAAGCCTGTGGGCACTCTGATCGTGGTCGGTGATCACCGAAACGTGCTGGAACGGACCCGTGCGCTCGGCTTCGACCCGTTCAAGGGCTATCCACGCAGGGACCGTAATATTCGAGATGGGCGTGTGCGTGAAGCGATTAAAGAGATCGCCCAGCTTGATGGTGCCATCATCGTCTCACGCGATGGAACAGTCGAAGCAGGCTGCCGATTGGTCGACGCACCTGTGCAAGGCCTCTCACTACCCAAAGGACTTGGGACCCGCCACTGGGCAGCAGCAGCCATCACAGCCGTGACCAAGTCGGTGGCGATTGTGGTCAGTCAATCGACAGGGACAGTCCGAATCTTCCGCGATGGCGAAGTCATTTTAAGAGTCTCGCCGATGCGCCGGGCCAGAGCCATGAAATGGACAGAACAGGAAACAGAACCACCTGCACCCGGTTCCAAAACGGAATAAGCTGGCCACTGAAGAACAAGCCCATTTAGCCACGGATCAACACGGATTTCACGGATAATTTAAAAACCAACTCTGAATTTGATCCCATCTCCGTGAAATTCCGTGTTCATCCGTGGCTAAAAAAATTTCTCATAATAACCATTTAGCCACGGATGAACACCGATTGGCACAGAAATGAAATCAGAATATGGAATGTTTCAGAGGCAATTTTAAATTGTCCGTGAAATTCCGTGTTCATCCGTGGCTAAAAAATCTCATCGCAATAAAAAAGCCGATGGAATTTAATCCATCGGCTTGATTCGTTTTTAATGAGTTACTTACAGAATCAGCTTTGGGCCGGGTTGATATAAGGCCCAAGGACGGGTAGATTTTTAACAACCTGAACACCACCACGTGTCCCTGGCCGCGTCTTACCGCCTGTGGTTTTATCTGTTGGCCGGGCACTCGAAAGAATATTCACGTTGGAATTTAGCTTCACTGGTACCGCAACATGCAATATCGGGTGAGCAATAATTTCCGTGTTGCTGGCTTGATTAATCTGCACAAGATTGGCAATCCCGTTCACGTTCAAGACCATGTTATTGGTATACTTGGCCGAGAAGGTTTTGAGATTGCCCTTCACGTCGATCACCGACGAACCAAATAATTGAGGATTAAATGATTCGCTCAGGCCAGCCAGTTTTTGATTTGTCGTAAAGAGCTTGAACGAACCTGTGGACGCCAGATTATTCGGGCTGAACATCTGGGCCGTATAATATCCATCAGTAATGTTATAATTTGATGGATTCACCAGCACGACGTTTTGATCCACTGAGCCCATGTCAAATTGAGTGTTGCTGAGCCATGGAATCGAGCCACCGATTTTGGTGGTTGAGTTGACACTCAATGAGTTGTCATCAGCATCGTTGATTTTCATGATTCCAAGCTGCGGGTCTGTACTCAGAGGCGAATAGGCATCAAAATAGGCTGCGCCTGTGTTGTATATGTAGGAAATCCCAGCAACGCCTGTTGTGCCGGGCATTGCATTGAATGTCACAGGATAATTGAATACCGATGGGACGGGAGTTGCAAGAGGGTCTGTTTGAATGATATAAACAGGCACACTGACCTTCGAATCAAGACTCGCTGTGATATCGAAAGATTTTGTGACTCCTGTCCCATTCGTCCCGCCCTTGGAATCCGTCAGGAAAAGATCGCCGCTGGCACCACCGACCCCATCAAACGGGTCAGGAAGGCCATTCTCAAGCACCTCAAAATAGCCTTGAAGTGATCCATCAACCACGCTATATGCATTGATGAAATAACGTGTGGTGCTGGTGGTCGTATCTAAAAATGAGTAGCCAACCGCGACCACCTGAACACTGCCTGTAACAGTCGTACCCGTAGGCATTACGATCTTTCCGTTGGCGTATTGGCCGAGGCCAGCTCCCAACATGGTTAACGCCGTGTCATCGGCAGCAGGATTGGCAACATCCTGACGTTTCACATCGATCAATTTCTCGGCAGTTGCCGATTCAATCACATAACTGCTATTACGATTGATTTTATAATAAACGAGCTGATCAGTTGCGGAAGCATCGTTATCGATCAATCCGGCAATATATTGATTACCCAATCGCGGCTCAGGTGGTGGAGAATTGGATCGGCCGTTTACATTTCGGACAATCAATTCCACGCCCTGCACTTCCAATTTAACATTGCCGCTTGTGCTGGGTACAGAGCCAGGCAGAATGATCCCACCCACACCGGTGAGTTCACCATTGGAAATGGTCAGCTGATCCGTTGTTGGTAGAACCGTCGTGATGGTAATACCGTTAATGGTTGTGGATGTCGTTCTCTGGCCCGTGTTATTTGTCACAGCGGTCGAACCAGAATTATTCGTGGTCGTGGTGGTATTAAACCCACCCGGGTTTTGTGGAGATGTTATGGGCGGAGTGGCTAATGCAGCGAGATCGAGTTGTGTCCCGTGTGCGATATCATTTAAGAAAAGCCGCTGCACACCGGCGCTCAGATTCACACGTCCACCCGGTCCCAAATTAAATCGGGCCATATTCACATAGCCCATCTGATTCGTACCCACACCGGTGGTATCAAACTTTGCTACGTCAGCATCACGAATTTCATTGATATTCGGGAAAATCTTTTTCGATATGCCCGAAACGCTACCAATAATCTGGCTGTTCGACGTGGTTCCGTTGAACAATATATGAAGGCCGCCATTGGGGTCAACGTGCGTGTTGACCTTCTCATACGCTAAAGTACCTTTTGTCAATGTCGGATCGGAGATCAGTGTCCCAGGCCCATAAAGCGTAATCACAGCCTTGGCATTCGGCCCATATTGTGGCAATGGCAACTCCACGCGGCGATCGGCTGGAGGAGCTGGTGGGTTCGCCCGTTTGGCCAGCAGTTTCTTATAATCAAATTTATTGATGTATTGACCATCGAGGCCAGTCACACCACCGGCGGTCATTAGCTCGCGGGCTTCCAATGAATCAAAGCCATTGGTAGGCTCCCATCGACGGACTCGTCGTTTGCTGCTCATGACTCTTCAATCCTTGATTTATCAGGTACCGAGCGCCTTCATCTCGGAATGGCCTGCAGCGAGACGACCGGTCAAAGTCTCTCGGCGCAACCGGGGCGCGTTTTTCTGTCCACTAATCATACATATCGGCAATCCGACATATTCGTCATGACCGATTCCAATTGAAAAACACAAACACTCCTAAAAACCATCACCCATAAAAGCCCCAAAATCAACGAACAGGCCGCACATCCACCCCTCTTGAACTCAAAGATTTTGCAACCTCTGCCACGGAAGGTCCACTTGAAACGGTCACTTCCGAAAGATCCACCAACTTCAAGCCTTTGACGCCCGATAGAGGCTCCAGTGTATCCACCTTAAGCCTTCGTATGTAAAGACTTTGCAAAGCCTTCAGATTCGCCAGCCCATCGAGTCGGCTGACATTCGTTCGCGATATTTCCAATGTCGTCAGCCCATCGCAGCCTGCCAGTGGACCCAGATCGCTGACCGGTACTCCAAACAGACTCAAACTTGCAAGCCGCTTCAAACCACTCAGAGGCCCCAGATTCACTACATTCGTACATCGACTCAGATCCAGTCCCACCAAGCTTTTACAGCCAGCAATCGGAGCAAGGTCCGAGACGGCCGTCTGCATCAGTCCAAGCCGATCCAGACTACCCGCTTTATCCAGACCACTCAAATTCACCACAGTCGATCGGCTCAGGTCGAGCACCTTCAATCGTGGAAGGTTCCCGACCACGCTGATGGAGCCGACTTTGGTATCGCTCAAATAAAGCTCTTCAAGCCCCTTAAGTGTATACAAGGGCGAGATGTCTGTCACATTGGCCTGGCTCAGGTTCAAGACTCGCAGGCTGTCCAGTTGCGACATCAGACCCATGTTATCCACATGCGTCCGGCTCACGTTGAGCACTTCCAGTCGCTTCAAACGTGTCAGGGGATTGATGTTGAAGAAATCTGAACCTGTCAGGTCGAGCTTAATCAGACTCCCCAAAGTTCCAATATCTGAAAGATTCCCGAGCCCGAGATTCCGTAGATTCAAGGCATAAAGTGAGTCGCCCATAGCCCCCACGGCATTACCCAACATGTTTTGAATCCTGGGGTTCAGGCGAGTGATGGTCGCTCCGTTGGGGTCGGGATCAAGCGTCACTTCAAATCGGTTAGGGATCGGTTTACCGGTCGCATCTGTGGCGGGAACCACGGTGGCCCCGATGTCGATCAAACGATTGGTTGCGTCTTGAATCTGAGCCAAAGGCGTCTGCACTGGCCCAAGTTCAGGGCGATTGAAAGGTGGAGGCGTTAAAACCAGTTCCGGCTTGGGAACCAAAGGCGGGGCTGGAATATCCAGCTTAGGCATAACCATTGCCACCTTCGGAGGTTCTGGCTGATTCTCAGGCCGAGGGGCTGGTGGAGGTGTGCTTGCAGGCTTTGGCAAAGCCACGGCTGGTTTCGCGGCTGAAGGTGGCTTGACTTCTGGAGGTAAAGTTTCCAGAACTGGTTGACCAGGCTTGGTTTCAGTCAATTTAACAGAGGGCGGATCCAAGGCCGGCGTGGACCCTGGGACCGGTGTTGGAATGGCCGCTGGCGAGGTGGTGGCTGACAGTTCTGGTTGCGGAGCTGGCGGGACGACTGTCGTGGCTGGCTTTATCGCTGATTTTGGTGATGGAGGCAATGGTGGAGGCAAACGATCCGCCGGTGTGGGGGCTTCAATCGGCGTATTCAGGACCCCGTCGACCAACCCTGAAATGCGGCCTGGCTGTTTGAGGGCTTTATCAACATCCTGACCAATCGTGATTGGGGCACGGGGCGTGCTTTTCAGTTTGCTGACAAGGCTGAAGCCGTAAATCGCTTCCCCCACGATCGCCATGGAGACCAGAACCAGCATCATTCTGAGGATTAGAGACATGGGGAAGTTCCTCGGTTGCGGGTCCTGACCAATCGCCGGCAATTGCAAATCGTGTTCATATTTAAATCATAACAATCAGGCATGCTGTAAGGGAGTGTCGGGGGTCAGGAATTCGTCGGAGTTGGCGATTTGTGGAAATGATTCTGAAAATCCACCTTTCCCGATCATCGAACTCCTGTAAGATAGTAGATATAAGAAAAGAACTCCAGCGTGGACAAATCCGCGCGTTCGGAAGGAGCGTGGCAGGATGGGGTCTCGTCATTACACTCGTTTACAAGCATCGTTGGCAGGTTTTGGGATCGCCATTGGCCTTGGCCTGATGGCCCAGCCGGGGTTTGCCCAACTGCCTCCGAATCCACCTAAAGCCGCTGCTGGTAACGTCCAAGGCAAGACTCCAGGCAAGCCACGTGGAGGGTTGCGAATTGGTGGTGCTCCGACCGCCCAGATCCGCAATCAGGTGGAAAAAAAGAACTCCGTGGATCGCCCAAACCTCAAGTCAGAGCGCGACACCCAATATTTCCGGGTCGCCGTGAGCCGTCCCGATGGCAGTTTCCTGAGCCTGAACTACTACCCTGCCCTGCCCGGCGAGAATCCTCCGGTGATTTTGCTGGTGCATGAGAAGGACCGATCGAGCCGGGATTTTGCCGATAAGATCGAAGAATTCAAAGATCCGAACGGCCTGGCCGCCGAGCTTCAGGGAGATGGATTTGCCGTGATCACGCTCGACGTGGCCGGCCTGAGCGACCCCCGAAAACGGAACGCCAATCTGACCAAGGACGAACCGGCGAAAAAGAATGCCCAGCCTGCTGAAAATCAGGCCACGGGTAACGCGGTGGAACAAGCGGTGCGTGATCTCCGGTTGACGTATCAGTTTCTGGTGGATCGCCACAACAGGCTTGAATTCAACCTCGGAAAGCTGACCATTCTGAACATAGGAGAAGGCGCAAACGCTTCTCTGGAATGGCTTCGCGAAGCCACTCAGCCGCCCCCTGCAATGCCTCATCGCGGAAATGTCAGACACGACCCAAGGCAAAAGCACATCGGTGGCCAAATTGCATCCGGTGGTATGAATTCCGCTACGGATCGTCCATCGGACGTATCGGCCATCATTCTGATCTCGCCCGTGGAGAGCTGGCAGAATGTGAAAACCGCCCCGACTCTGAAAAGCGTGGTGAACGGTTCGCCTGTCAACGTGCTGGCTATCGGAGGCTCGACCGATAAAGCCTCAGCCGATACTCTGAAAGCACTTAAGCCGATTGTGGAACGCCGCGAAAGCCGCCTGAGCAAAGTGGAGACCATGGAAACAGGCCTTCACGGAGCCAGATTCCTCCGGTTTGAGCCAGGGCTGGTTCCGAAGATCAACCGCTTTCTGGAACAGACGGTGGAGTACCAGAAAACCGAGTGGGAGCCACGCTATAACCTGACCCCCGTGGCATATAAGTTGTTGGAAGCTGTCTCGAAGACCGCCGCTCAGGCAGAATCCCGGACGGCGGCGGGTGCCGAAAAATCGGCTGAGAAATCGAAGGATACGCCAAAGCCCGCCACCCCTCCAGAGCCTGCCAAACCGGCTGAACCGAAGCCGGAAGCCAAGCCCAAAGCAGAGCCTGCCAAGCCGGCGGCTGCACCGGTGGAACCGCCCAAGACGGAATCGCCCAAGAATTAAGGATTGAATTTCTCAGATGTTCACAGGACTTGTGCAGTCACTGGGTGAAGTGCTGGAATCGCTGGAAGAGCCTGGTGGGCGACGCCTTACGGTGCGCTGGCCAGGCCTTGATGAACTGGCCGACGGGCCTATCCTGATCGGCGAAAGCATCGCCGTGAACGGCTGTTGCCTGACCGTGATTGAGCATTCCGAGGACTGGTTCGCGTTTCAGGCTGGCCCTGAAACCCTCATCAAAACCAATCTGGGACAGCTTCATAAAGGCTGGAAAGTCAATCTGGAGCGAGCTTTAAGGCTCTCAGACAGACTTGGTGGGCATATCGTACAAGGCCACATCGACACCACCGCCACACTGGTGGAGCATCGGGCGGACGGACCCTGGGCGTTTCTTAAGTTCGAACTCAACCCAGCCTGGACACGTCTCATGGTGCCCAAAGGCTCAATCGCCGTGGACGGTGTGAGCCTGACGGTGGTGGATACAGGCCCGGGCTGGTTCACCAATATGCTGATCCCGCATACACTTGCAGTGACAACTTTAGGGCTTCGCAGAGTGGGCGAGCCTGTGAACATTGAAACCGACATTCTGGCCAGGCACGTTCAAAGGCTGCTCGAAACCAGTGGTGGAGAATGGTCGCCAGACGGCATCAAGATCTGACGCCAAAGCGACTTACATCACCATCACCACACCTTCCACGGTGCGTATCGCGGCATAGATCGACATGACGTGATCGGACGATTGGACGATCACCGTGATGGAAACCGAAGCGTGTCGGCCAGCGGCTGTCTCGCGAGAGGTGTAATTGATGTCCGTTTCAGAAACTTCGGCGGTCAATACGGCGGTCACCACCCGATTGACGAAGTCGTTCTGCATGGTCCCGATCAC
>CAMCFM010000185.1 GCA_945874095.1 Candidatus Kuenenia stuttgartensis | reverse complement strand
GGCACAGCGGGTTTAGACCGACTTTTGGTCAATGGATAAAGTCTCGTTCCACGTCCACCGCCAAGAATCAAGCTCAGAACCGATTGCATTTGCGACGTTCCATCTCATTTTTTTGAAGTCGAGAAATCCGAATGCATCACCATCAATGCCGTTTTTGGATCTGTTCGAATCCGAAATATATTTCGCCCAATCCGCATGTGCTCATTAAACCACAGATCCGGAAAACCTGCAAACCGAACGAGGAATCTCTTAAATTGATTGACCAGCCAAAACACTTTTTGATCCGATCGTGACATCCTCCAGAATTTGACTAAACTAGAGAGCTGGAATGATGATTCGTTGATCGGCTCACCCACCACTCCCAAGCCGCCCAACCAAACAGGCGACCACTCAACCATGCTTGCAATCGTACTCACAGCCACTTTTGTCGCTCTGCTCTGGGCCAGACTCGCAGTGCGTTCGATCCTGCTCGCCAAACAATCTCCACGGCTCACAAAAACCGATACCATGGATTTTGCTGAAACCGATCTGCCCAAAGTGATTGCGATTGTTCCGGCTCATAACGAACAAGCTGGAGTGGCCGAAACCATTGAGGGCATTCTTACCCAGAATTGGCCCGCCGACAAGCTCCAACTCATCGTGGTGGACGATCAATCGACCGACCAGACCGCCACAGTTCTCAAAGAAATTCATGATCGTGAGCCATCCGCCAATCGGCTCACGATCTTGACCGGTGCCAGTCGTCCACCCGGATGGGCTGGTAAAACCTGGGCTGTTCACCAAGGAGTGGAGGCCGTTGATCCATCCATCGAGTGGCTCTGGATGGTCGATTCGGACATGAAACTTTCTCCAAACGCTCTTGCTGTAGCATATTCGGAAGCATGCCGAACCAGCGCTGATCTGGTCAGTTTGACAGCAGGTGTGGACGCCAGAAGTGTCGCCCAAAAAGCGACCTCTCTGGCCATGATCCACCTGCTCTGGCAGCTTTACCCTCTCCCCCACGTGAACAATCCTGCGAGACCCGAAGCTCTGGCCCACGGAGCTTTTCTGCTGATCAAGCGCGAGATTTACGATCGAATCGGTGGGATGGAATCGCTCAGGCAAGAAATTATCGAAGACATTCGCCTGGCTCAGCGTGTGAAATCCTCCGGCGGAGTTCTAGCCGTTCGTGGAGCACCTGACCTGACCCGCACGGATTTTTATGGCAATCTCAAAGATATCCTCAACGGGCTTCGAAAAAACGCTTATGCCGGGATGGATTACATGCCCCATAAGTTCTGGACAGGACTCGTGTTTGGGATCATTTTCACCTGGCTGCCCTTAATCACATTCCTCCTCGGTATCACATTAAGCCTGACATCGGCCGTTTCCGTAGCCACAATCGCAATGACCATGATCGGAATGATCGGAATGATCTTTCAAGCACAAAGCCTGCTTCCAATAGTCATTTATTTAGGTATTCCGAAATACTATGCATTCTCACTCTCACTGGGCGGATCGATCTACATGTGGGCCTGCTGCCTGAGCGTGCTGGACTATTATCGTGGACGAGTGGTCTGGAGAGGCCGGAATTTCGAGATTGATAAACTTCACTCCAAAGAGGCGGATGTCCGAATCGACAAATGACATCAAAAACTGGTCAAGATAATACAATCAAACTGATTAAAGCTGATAAAACCGGCTGGCAGCGCCACTGGGTGCGTAAAATGATTCATTATAAAGTGCGCACCAGCTTTCATTCCTGTCTGGGCCAGGGCATCGAAAATTTAAGGAAGGCTTATCAGGAGAACCCTGAAACAGGCGTTCTGGCCGTTGCAAACCACTCAAACTGGTGGGATTTCATGTTCGGTTTATGGCTGCTCGACCACCTGAAAGTGGATGGTTATGGCATGACCGAACATACGAACCTGGTGAAATACAACTTCTTTAAAAGAGTAGGAATTTTCTCGATCGAAAAAACGCATGGGCCATCCGTCAAAGCTTCAATCGAATACACCTCAGAATTATTGAACCGGCCAAATTCGTATGTCTGGATCATGCCTCAAGGCCGTATTTTATGCAATGACACCCGACCGCTCGATTTTCAGGATGGATTAAGGCTGATCCTTAGAAAATCGCGCCGCATCACGATGATTCCCGTAGCCCTTCGCTATGAATTCTGGCAGGACGAAAAGCCTGAAGCCTGCGTCAGATATGGAACTCATGAAGTGGTGGATTGGTCAAAAGATTCTGCAAGTGGGTTGATCGACCATTGGGAAAATCGCGTCACTGCCGAACTTGATCAATTGAAACGCGACACTTTATCTCAGGACCTCACCAGGTTCGAAATTCTTCAACGTGGGCCAAAATCGCTGAACGAACGGATGGAAGGCCTTTCAAAGTACGCCAAATAATCGATTCTGGGAGAATAATGTTTGACATCCCATCGTTTTTCCTTTGAAATAGATAAATCTCGCAGATTCCAACTCTGATCTAATCCTAAAATACTGGAGCTAAAACCATGATGACCAGACGCCTATTCCAATTTCTGGCATCAGGCCTTTCGATCAGCCATTTATCGAAATCTCTTGCAAGCCCGAACATTTCCAGCCCCTGGCAGATTTCTACTTTCAAGGTGGATGTCACTTGCCCAATCGGCCACCCATGCATGGGCGGTGGTATTTCAAATGCAAAAGTCGTAGTAGATCCGCTGGAATGCCGGGGCGTAGTGATTAAAAACGGCGACTTGAAAATGCCAGTTGTCATTGCTTCCATCGACTGGTGCGAGATTCGCAATGAAGCCTACGACCAATTTCGCGATGCCTTGGCAAAGGCTGCCAATACGACCAGAGAACATGTCATTCTGACGGCCATTCATCAGCACGATACGCCCATTGCGGACCTTTATGCCGAAGAGTTGCTGGTCAAAAACGGCGGTATTGGCTCGATCTGTATGCCTGATTTTTTCCAGAAAACGATTGAAAAAGTTGCCGCTGCAATCAAACAATCCGAAATGCAATGTCAGAACCTGACCCACATCGGAACAGGTCAGGCGCAGGTCAAAGGCGTTGCATCAAATCGGCGTTTCATGTTACCCGATGGCAAGCCAAGTTTCAGCCGGACATCGGCAACACGTGATGAATATGCCAGAAGTCAGCCAGAAGGAACCATTGATCCATACCTGAAAACCCTTTCATTCTGGAATCAAGAAAAGCCCGTGGCCGCCTTTTCATTTTATTCCGTACACCCCATGAGCTATTATGGCCAAGGCGAGGTTTCGTGGGATTTCCCTGGTATGGCTCGCGATGCCCGCCAGAAAGCGACCCCCGATTGCCTTCAGGTTTACGTTTCAGGCTGTTCAGGAAATGTCACTGCCGGAAAATACAATGACGGTTCCCGTGCAAATCGTCAGACATTGGCCAATCGTCTCGAATCAGCCATGAAAGAGGCCTTTGAGACCACAAAACGAGTGCCCTTGAAATCATCTGTCTTACGCGATGTCAAAATGAGGATTGAGCCTCGTACATCCGTTGGATTCAGTCGCAAGGAATTGACGGACAAACTGAAAAATGATCCCAACCCGTTCCATAAATGCCTGGCGGCCATGGGTCTTTCGTGGCTTAGGCGTGAGGAAAATCCAAATCATATCGTCGATGTCCCCTGCCTTGACTTCGGCTTCGCAGCCCTGCTTCTGATGCCTGGCGAAAGTTATGTCGAATTCCAGCTTTACGCACAGTCCATTCGTCCAAAGGATTTTATCTGCGTGGCTGGTTATGGCGAATCCGCCACAGGATATGTACCCACCGACAAAGCTGTGCAAGAAAACGACACCAATCTGGGCGACTGGTGCTGGGTTGCACCCGACAGTGAATCGCGATTGAAACTGGCGATCCGCGCGGGTTTGGGGCAATGATTTGACTCTGAATGGGACTTTCCAAAATCGGACTCAACTGATACGACCTCCAGAACCGATACAACTGTTAAAGGTAGATCGTCAGCCTTGATCGGCTTGCGCATCGTGCTTTTTTGGAAGATCGAAGCCTATCGGGCACGGAGGCCCTTGCGACCATGCGACGCATCGCTGTTCTGAACCAAAAAGGTGGTGTCGGTAAAACGACTTCCACTGTGAATGTTGCTGCTGCATTGGCCCGTCAGGGTAAGCGAACACTTGTGATCGACCTCGATCCGCAAGCCCATGCCACGCTTCACCTTGGGCTTATGCCAGGCCGGTCGGGACCGTCCATGTACGAAAGCCTGACGGATAATCTGCCGCTCGAAAAAATCAAGAAAACGGTCGCTCCAAACCTCGACGTTTGCGGCAGCCACATTGATCTGGCCGCTGCCGAAGTGGAGCTGATTTCCATGGTCGGTCGCGAAATGATTCTCCGCGACCTCATGGCCCCTGAAATCAAAAATTACGATTATGTCTTGATGGACTGCCCGCCAAGCCTGAGCGTTTTGACGCTTAATGCACTCTGCGGTGCTGGAGAAGTCCTGATCCCCCTTCAAGCTCACTTCCTGGCCCTTCATGGGTTGTCAAAGCTGCTCGAGACAATCCACCTGGTTTCAAAACGTGTCAATCGCGAGCTGAAAGTGGCTGGAGTCGTGGTCTGCATGTACGAATCTGGCACACGGCTCGGTACCGAAGTGGTGGAAGATCTGGACACCTTCTTCGACAAACGTCGCAACAACACCGCTCCCTGGGCGGACGCCAAAGTCTTTAAATCAAAGATCAGACGAAACATTCGCCTGGCAGAAGCGCCCAGCTTCGGGCAGTCGATTTTCGACTACAGTCCGACCAGTCGAGGTGCAGAAGATTACGCCTCACTGTGTCTCGAACTTGTCGGACTAGAAGTGCCAGAGCGCGAGGAGATTGCGACGCCTGACGATCCTCCGCTGATCGTAAAAACCGAGCCTGATGAAGATTCGGTGCCAGTCGCCAAAACCACTCAAAAACCAGAGTCCGTGAAGCAGACTGAACAATTGCCAATCGTCTCACGACCAGCTCCAGCCCCGATGGTCTACCAACGACCTGATATCGCACAGGTTGTGCCCAAGCCACACGTATTGGCACCGAAACCGGCACCGGCTGAACGCGAAACGAGCTGGACTTTCGTGACCGAATAAACGATTGAAGGTTGATTTATCATATCAGCCACCTATAAGACTTTTATTCTCGCATCGGGTTCGTGCCTTGAACAGGTACGAACCCATGTTTTTTGGAAGACTGATACACCGAGCAATTCATATGAAACCAATCAACACGAACGCAAACCTTGTATCAGCCTGGATTCTGAACGATCAATTGATGGATCCGGATAAACATCCAACACTTCAGGAAGCTGTCAGGCTAACCGAAGGCCGGCGTGATCTGGTTCGAGTGGTCATGATTGAATCGCACCGCCACTTTTCAGCATTACCATATCACAAGAAACGGCTCGCGTTAATCATATCAGCCGGCCGGCATTTCGCCGAAGAATTACGATCCAAAGGCTGGCAGGTGGATTGTATCTCCGCAGAATCGTTTCGCCATGGTTTACGCAAGCACTGGGAAACGCATTCATGGCAGCAATGCGTCACAATGCGTGCGGCTGAGAATTCCACTTCCGAATTACAAGAAGATTTAAAATCCTCATTCAAAGATGCTGCCTTTGAAATCATTCCGAACGGTCAATTTTATTGGCCACAAACGGAAAATGCCAAACCCACTACAAAGAATGTGGTGATGGAGAATTTTTATAGAATTATGCGCCGGCATTTCCAATTATTAATGAAGGATGACAAGAAATCACCAGTCGGTGACCAGTGGAATTTTGATGCCGACAACCGTAAACCGCTTCCAAAAAAGCACGTATCTCCAGATTATCCGAAATTTGAGCCTGATGAAATGACATTAGATATCTTGAAATTTGTCAACTCCGAATATCCCGACCATATTGGTACAACCAATGATTTCAATCTGCCAGTGACAAGGCAACAGTCTGAAATTGCATTCGAGAATTTCCTTGACCATCGGCTTAATGAATTTGGTCCTTATGAAGATGCAATGAGTCAAGCAAGCGGAACTCTCTGGCATTCGATGATGTCGCCTGTGATGAATCTGGGGCTGATTGATGCACTTGAAATGTGCAGGGAAGCTGAATCTCGATATCGATCAGGTTTGGCACCGATCAATTCCGTTGAAGGTTTTATTCGTCAGGTGATCGGCTGGCGTGAGTATATGCATTGGCAATATTGCAGGACCTCAACTTCGTTAAGAACGGCAAACAAATGGGATCATAGTCGGCCACTACCTCAGTTCTGGTGGGATGGCCAAACGGATATGGCTTGTTTAAAAACAATTGTTTCGAGGTTGATCGACACAGGTTACAATCATCATATCGAAAGGCTGATGGTATTATGCAATTACGCCATGCTTGCTGGGATTAATCCAGAGGCTGTTGCGAACTGGTTTTTAACGATGTATGTGGACAGTCATGACTGGGTTGTTTTGACAAATGTTATCGGAATGGGGCTGAATGCCGATGGTGGTAAAATTGCTACAAAACCATATATTGCCTCAGGCGCTTATATCCATAAAATGTCTGATTTCTGCAGCGGATGTAAATACAATCCAAAGCAGCGAACCGGGCCTGATGCCTGCCCTTTTAATACGCTTTACTGGAATTTTCTGATCCAGAATGAAGCCACACTCCGATCAAATCCGCGAATGGGGCCTAACGTTCTGGGTCTGAGACATATTTCCGAGCCTGAATCGATTGTCATTCAAAAAGAAGCGGATGAATATCTCAACAACCTCGATTTTTATGATGGCCCGGAATATCAGCCTGACGACGAATAATTCGACCATGAACAGCAGTTCCAAACACCATCATTCTGGCTGAACCAGCACGGGACAAGCCTGTGGAATACAATTTACAATCCATGGCTTGCCTGGATGAATCCAACCAGCCGGATCTCCATCCATTTGCACGGGTACAGAGGCTTCCAAAGCCTCAACTGTGACTTCACGCATCTTGCTCATCGCTACACTTCTGAGCCTTGGATGCAGGCCGGCTGCGACTGTAGCCATATAAATACCAGCTTGAATGGAGCCTTTCCGAGAAAAACTGACAGTGTCCAAAAACCCATCGAATGCAGAGGCTTCCGGGACAAATTTCAAACCAATCGCATAGCAATTCATATTAAAAAGAATCGTGGTGGAACCAACTTGCTCATTCAGGTTTCCATTTTCGTCAGTCCAAGTCAGGCGAACGGGTGGAAATTTATAATACCAGGCCTCATGAGCAAGCGGGCCGACATAAGCCAGTCGTGAAGTGGGTCGAGCAGAGCCTGTGTGGGCAAGGCGTTGGGTGTGATGTCGGTTGACCACTGCAGCATCGAACCCAAAACCAAGCATGAGCGCGAATCTTTTTTTGATCGCCGTATCAGCTCCTGATTCATAATACTCTCCGACATCCATCAACTTTGTCTGGGCGTTGATGATCCAATCCGCCAGCAATTCAGGATCGGTTGGAGTACGATACGCTCTGGCGAAAAGATTTTCCGTGCCTGAAGCCAAGTTGCAAAACGGTATCTGTGGAGACTCATTGAGAACGGCATTGACGGTCCCGTCTCCACCAATAGCTACAATCAGCTTTCGATCATAACCTAAACTTACAGCTTGTTTTATGATCTGATAACGAGCGTCCTGAGTCAATGCGATTTCAACATCTATACCTCTGGTAACCAACGCCGATTCAAGTTTTTTAACCTTTTCCAAGCCACGGCCACGACCAGCAGCCGGATTCGCAACAATCCCGGCCCAAAT
>CAMCFM010000184.1 GCA_945874095.1 Candidatus Kuenenia stuttgartensis | reverse complement strand
AATTACAAACCAAATCAATGGTTTATAACCAAAAATGATATTTAAAGCACATTCCTTTATATAAGGATACTTATCTTATAAGCATTTGCTTACTTAACAAGTCAAAAAAATCCTCGTGGTAGCGGTTGTAGCAGCATCCACCGCATTTTTGGAGCGATCAGAAAGCGAACAGGTGCGTATATCGCTTTCAAGTTCATCACGGCGGACCCGGACATCGTCGGGTGCTTCAATTCCAATCCGAACCTTCCCATTCTGAACCCTGATGACCGAAAGCGTAATCTGATCACCAATTTGAATTCTTTCGCCAACTTTCCGTGTCAGAACCAACATGATCACAACCTTTCGCAAATCAAGCTCTAAAAACCAAGGGAAACCAGGTTGGACTAAAAATTTAAGCCCTAAAAACCTGCTACCCCATACTCACCCTTTTTTCAATATTGAGGTGAACTGAAATCAGAATACAAGACTTCTACCAAAAGTAAAGCATTTACCTGACAAAATTTTCGGACGTCGTAAATTTGACTCGTATAGCATCAGCCAACCTAACGCGCCGCGTCAGCAAGGGCCGAGCGTCCCCGAAACCATCCTGTTGTGTGCAACACTTTGAATTGTAGATGTTTATGCTACATTGGTTATTCTCTTATGCGGAACTTGCAGACGCGGCGTGTGAGTTTGGCTGACAACCCCCCTGACCAGGCTTTAAGGAACGGGCAGAAAACAACTTCCACTTTTTAGGCCAATCGTAGCCGAGCACAAATTGGCTGTGATCTAGCCGGTCTTGGCCCTAGCCCCGGTTAATTCTCTTCTGCGAACCGCGGGCTAGCGCCCGGCGGCTAGTGCCCCCTCAAGCCTTATAAATGGGGTAGTTACTGTAGGGTGGGGTGAAGCCCACCTTTCGCAAATCCATGTGGAATGTCTGCACAATGAATCATCGATTGCGTTTCATACACTATAAAACACATGATTTTCAACTTACGAATGACTGAATAAATCGACGTCATCCGTTCGCGCCACGAATGGTGGGCTTCACCCCACCCTACAGGAACAAAGTCGCCCATGTAGGGTGGGATGACTGGTGCCGCCCGCCTACCCAACAATCTTGACTTGACGGAGCACTAGATTCATACCAAGAAACCTGAGGCTAACGCCTTTTATCTAGCCGGTCTTGGCGCTAGCCCCGGTTAATTGGTTTTAAAAACGGGAAGTGATTTCCGGCCTGATCCCAAGCTGAACTAGACAGTTTTCGGATTCTGACTTAGGATGCCCTGAAGCCTCTCAAGAGTCAAAACAGTTCCATGTTTACAAAAAGCCTCAAGGTCACGGACGACCCGCACCATGCAAGCCCAAAAGTTGCCTTATCAAACGTCTCGGATAGAGCTGCTTTTTGAGCCCTCCTCGCAATCGATTGTCCCGATCGACATCGAAAAGCTCGCGCCTCATCCGCTCCTTAAAACGCTTTACGGACAAGATCCATCTGACAATCTAGCCTCAAGCCTCAAAGCCATCGGGCAAATCTCACCCTTACTTGTCGAGAAAATGGATCAAGGTTTTCAAGTCCTGTCGGGAAACAGGCGACTCCTCGCTGCCCGTGAACTGGGCTGGAAATCGCTTCAGGCGATCGTCTGCAAACCTTCTGACGATCATCAGCGTCAGTGGTGGATCCTCGAATCAAACCATCAGCGATCCAAAACATTTTCGCAAAAGATGCGTGAAGCCGACCTGATGGAGCATCTGGTCAAAGATGAGTCCCGGACCCGAAGTCTGGCGAATTTGTCGGTCGGGCCGAAGTTGCGGGTTTTTGATGGTTCCGAGTGTCTGAATTCCGACACTCCGGATTTGGCCGAGGTGGAGCATTTGACAGAACTACTTTCGACTCAAACCCCCCAGACCACCAAGAAAAGTTTCCCGAGACGTTCGGACACCCAAATTGCCAAAGCGATCGGCTTGGGCGGAAAAGATTTGTATCGTCAGGCAAGAGCGGTCTGGAAAGCGGCTCAGGCGAACGATGCCCGCGCCTTGTCGTCAGTGAAAGAACTCGATGGCGGCGGGAAAACGGTTTTTGCTGCCTTTAAAGACTTAAGACGGCGCGATCACCTTGCAACCGACTTTAAACCAACACCTTACGACGTTTGGCTTTTCAAACACGACCGAGCATATGGGACCCGGTATCCAGGCTCAATACCGGCAGGAATCGTGGCCAACACACTCCACTACTTCACAGAACCGGGTGATTTGGTCGTGGATCCAATGGCGGGTGGAGGCACCACTCTCGATGTGGCCGCAAGCCTGAACCGAAAGTGCCTGGGGTTTGACCTTTCACCGTCTCGTCCGGAAATCAATCTGTGGAACATCGCGCGGGAACCACTTCCGGAATCGGCAAACGGGTGCGACCTGATCTTTCTCGATCCGCCGTACCACTCGATGTTACGCTCGTCTTACGCTGAGGGGAGCGTATCCGATCACAACCAGGATGATTGGAAGCTCGTTTTAGAGCGTATATTCGATCACGCCAAAACCGCTATACGCCCTGGAGGCCATCTTGCGGTTCTGATCGCGAATCAAACAGAGAAAGATATCCCCGACGGCTGGGGCTATGTGGATCACGCCTTTGATCTACTTCAAATCCTGATAAAACAAGGATTTCTGCCACAAAGGCGGGTCACCTGCCCGATGGAAGGCGCATACCGCCCGGACCAGATCCAGAAGTCACGCTTAAATAAGCGGCTTCTAGGACAGGTCCGAGACCTGATTGTGGTACGTAAGCCTGTTGAATAAAAACGTAAGAAATCGCTTTTACGCTTAGTTTGATTCCACGGATCTGTTTGCCAGCTCATAGACCCGGGCTCGGATCAATGGGTTGGTGATCGATGGATTTCGCTTGATCAGGATCTCTGGAAGCGATTTCAGGGCTCGTCTGACTAATTTTTCAAGTTCGTCGCGGGAAAGATTGTCTATCAACAGATTGATGGACGCTTCTTCAGCCGCAAGTTGTTCACTCTCAAGGATTTTCTTCTCTCTCTGCTGGGTCTGCGAAACGTGCTGGGTCAGCAGTTTCCGGCGTTGTTCCAACTTGCTGACCACTTGAGGAAGCATCTCATAGTTTTTCTCGAGGGCGGTTCTGATATAGCCTGGACCGTTTTGAAGACGTCCCTGTTTTTGGAGGTAAACCATGTTCAATATTGCTTTTATGATACTTTCGCGAGCGAAGCGGTCGAGCAGGTAACGGGAAGACTCCTGAGAGACTCCGTTTCGGATTAGAACCTCAGCCATATTTAACACCGACAACAATCGACCATCCGCAGTGATCCGGAATGGAGTTCCAGGGATCTCAACGCTGGGTGAGTTGTCGTTGCTATGGTTCTCGTTCTTGTTATCTTGTTTAGGCCCAAATTCTGGATCAGTCTCAGCCCAGAATTGGGCCTCGTCCATCTCAAAAACTGGACCAGTTTTCGAGACCACTGTCCCACTAATTGGGACGCTTTCAGGGGCATGCTCTAAAGAATCTAGGACAGTTGAGGGCGTAGTGCTAAGAATTTTAGGCTGGTTTGATTTCGTGGTCTTGTCTTTTGCGGACGGTCGGACCGGGGTGTTGTGAAGGATCCGGTACGCTGTGGATTTCCCGGGAGATTTCGAGGTCGCAAGTAAGCCCAGATTGACAAGTTCTTCTACCGCTGTGAGGACTGTCTGTCTGCTCAGGCCACCTTGTTTTGCGATGGTCCGGATGCTTGGGTAGGCCCAGCCGGTGCCAAAGTCGGAATAGAGGCCGATGACGAGATAGACCTTGATGGCCGAACCGTTCAACTGCTTGAACGCTTCCGACTTGACCAGGTCGTGTTCCACACGAAAGAAATAGGGATCCATGAACCGAATCCATCCTACGTTCCAAGAACGCCACTCATCCGTTGATTGAGAGTTTTCGAACGACCCACCAGAATCTCACGTTGCCGGGGGAGGTCCTGGAATGTAGTAGGTGTTGGCATGACCTGGCTTGTGCATCGTATGAACCACAAGCCCGAGATTCTCCAAGCGATCCAGGCAGTCAATCACGGTAGGGCATGAAAGGTTGGTCGCGTTTTGAATGGTCCGAAGGCTCATGGTGACGCTCCGTCCCGGCTCTCCACCGCAAGCTGTCAGCATTGCGAGATAAACCTTCACGGATTCGCCTTTCATCGCAGCCAGAAAGCCTTGATCAAAGAGCAGGTAGCGAACCCAGTCCTGAGAAGATGTCGGTGATGATGACTGACTCATGGGTTCCTCCACAGCAACACACATCCTGCAAACCCTCTAACGCTCCGAGACACTTTCCACTTCCGTATATTATTTATCCCATCTAAACCACCAGAACTCACTATCTTTTCCAGATTTAGTTTGGTACTTGACCGCCCTTTTGACTATTATATCAGGATTCTTGAATTTGACGTATAAATCTGTTTGCTGGGTTGTAGCGATTTTGAGATTTCTGGCTGAATCCGATGCACTAGCTTTCCAGCACTTCATGAAATCTTCTGCAAGACATTGACAAGTCCTCTGGGGTCTTAGATGTTAGTGAAGCAAGAACCCCTCGGAAACCATGCAGACCCTGCCTGCGGATGCCTCAAAAAATGCCTGATAAAACGGATGTAACTGTTGACAGCAAATGGCCTTGGATGGTCTGTTGGCTGATGTTTGGGGCCACTGCCCTGAACTATATGGACCGCCAGTCCATGGCTTTGGTCGAGAAACCGATTCGCGAAGAGTTCGGGCTTGATAACCAGCAATTCGGCTGGATTGGAGCAGCCTTCTATATCACCTATGCACTGGCACAGGTTCCCGCGGGGCTTCTGGCTGATCGCCTGAACGTCCGCCGGCTTTATCTGGTTGCCGTGCTCTGGTGGAGCGTGGCGGCGATGGCGGCATCATTTTCGCCCACTCTGGGGGTGTTGATCGCCATGAGGGTCCTGCTGGGACTGGGCGAGTCGTTCAACTGGCCGTGTGCCCTGAAGGTCACTTCACGCATCCTGCCTCCATCGGATCGAAGTCTGGGTAATGGGATCTTCAATTCAGGAGCAGCTGTTGGGGCAGTCGTCACCCCATTGCTGGTACCACCCATGGCCGTCTGGTTCGGCTGGAGGATCGCCTTCGCAGTCCTGGGAGCCTTTGGGATCCTCTGGATCATCGCCTGGCGCAAGCTCGTACCCGCTTCAAAAGACGAGTGGTTTCAGGTCGAACAAACTTATTCAAGGGAAGGGTTTGACCCCAAATCTTTGATAAACCTCTTACCAGCACTGGCTTTGGGTGTATCGTTGTGGTTCATATTGCCGCAGAACTTCGGGCTGTTTCGCTGGTGGGTGGCTGCAACGGCTCTTTTTATTGGGACTTTGGCTTATGCTCTGTTCACTCCGGTCATGCCTGAATCAGACGACTGGTTTGGTCGGCTGACACAAGTGGTCCGCTTGAGGCGATTCTGGGTTCTGGTGGTGGTCTCGATCACGATCAATGTCTGCTGGCATTTTCTGGTCAACTGGATGCCTGGATATCTCCGTCAGGATCGCGGAATGAGCTTCCTCAAAAGTGGCCTCTGGGCCGCCTTGCCATTTCTGGCCGCTGATGGTGGGAATCTGGGAGGTGGCTGGATGTCGCGCTGGGTGATCCGAAAAACAGGCTGGGAACCGGCCAAATCGCGATGGTGCGTGATGTCCGTTTGCGCATTGATGGTCAGCTCAGGCGCATTTGTGGGAGTCACTTCGAACAATTCAGTGGCTCTGATCTTGCTGGCTGTCATGGCCACTGGTGCTGCTGGATTCATGGCCAACTATTTCGCATTCTGCCAGGAAGTCTCCAGCCGTCATACCGGCTTGATTGTCGGAATCCTGGGCGGACTTGGGAATATTTTTGCGGGCGGATTCCTGCCATATGCCGGTCAGGTGAAAGATTTATACGGCAGCTTCGGCCCGATTTTTGTGATTGTGGGTGTCATCCCGCTGATCGGTCTGGCCACATTGGGGCTTGGCTGGGGATTGAATAAAAAGTCAATTGAAATATGACAGGAATTGCAACTCATCATCGGTTGCAATTCCTGAAAGAGTGGATATAAGCCCGATTGTATTATACCTGAAATGGCGCAATAAAGCCTTTCAGGTGGCCAGGAATTCGAGAGACCAGCGGCTGCGGCTGGACTTTGCCTTTGACGATTTTCTGACCTGTATATGAGCTCATGGGAATATGCACCATCAAACCTGAAATGAAGGCTGGGGCAGGTGTTGACGGCTCGATGAGGCCACCTGGACTGATCGCTCGATTCCTGCCCCCTCCAGCTTTCGCCATATCGGCAAATTTCTTATGGAAACGGGAGCTTTGATTGTTTGTAAAATACCAGTCGATTCCGGTACCTCCAATAATCGTTTCCTGAATCCCATCATCGCCGGCGTCCATCAGGTTATCGCCATTGCCTCCATTGAGATTGTCTTTCCCATCACCACCTTGTAGAGTATCATTTCCATCATTTAAATAGGTTTTATTGACAGGCAGGTTGACCACCTTCGACGTCTTTTCAAGACCTCCCAAAAGCGTGTCGTTGCCGGTTCCTCCATAAATCAAGTCATTTCCCAAGCCTCCAACCAACGAATCATTGCCTTCGTTACCGAATATCAAATCGGAATTTAATCCGCCTGTGATCGTGTCATTTCCGGAACCACCCATCATCGTATTTACGCCAGAACCACCTTGGATCAGGTCATTCCCATCGCCTCCCCAAATCAGGTCATTTCCCTGACCTCCATCAATCGAATCGTCTCCCGCATCGCCTAAAATGGTATCCCTGCCATCGCCACCGCTGATTCTGTCATTCCCAGACAAACCGTTGATCAGGTCATCACCGCCTCCTCCCAGGATCAGATCCGCGAGTGGG
This sequence comes from Candidatus Kuenenia stuttgartensis, assembly GCA_945874095.1. Taxonomy (GTDB): domain Bacteria; phylum Planctomycetota; class Planctomycetia; order Isosphaerales; family Isosphaeraceae; genus QWQI01. The sequence goes on along the minus strand of CAMCFM010000184.1, from coordinate 908 downwards.
CCGCCTTCGATCAGATCCTTTCCTGATCCACCAGTCACCGTGTTCGCTCCGGAGTTCTCTGAAAGATTTCCCACGATCATCAGAATCGCGTTCTCTGAAACAGCATCTCTTCCTGAATAAACCGTATTATCCCCATCGCCTGTCAAGCATGTATTGGCCCCACTGCCGCCCAGAATCAGGTCATTTCCCTGACCTCCATCCATCAAGTCGTCGCCGTTCCCACCTGCCAGGCTGTCGTTTCCATCGTCTCCGTTGAGTTGGTCGTGATCATCGCCTCCATAAATCGTGTCGTTACCGTTGCCTCCGCTCAGGCTGTCGTTCCCAGAACCCCCCATCAGCAGGTCCGAACCGTCTCCACCGCTCAAGGTGTCGTCTCCGGCATTCCCATTGAGAGTGTCTTGATCGGCGCCTCCGTCAAGAAAATCGTTCCCCGCTCCGCCGTTGATCATGTCGTTCCCAGAATCGCCATAAAGACTGTCATTGCCTAAGTTACCATTCAAACTGTCATTCCCCGTACCACCGCTCAGACTGTCATTGCCGCCCTGATCCGTGGGAGTCGATATGCTGCCTGGAAAACGGCTGTCAGGAAATTCGCTGCGACCATCGCCCAAAATCAGGTCGTTTCCATCACCTCCCACGATCGTGTCGTCGCCCAGAGCACCAAGAACCGTGTCGTTCCCATCGGCTCCCATGATTGAGTCGTTCTCGGTCCCTCCATCAAGCCAGTCGTTGCCAGCTCCACCGTCGATTTGGTCGTTCCCGGAATTGCCGTAAATAAAGTCGTTCCCGTCACCTCCAGCGATGGAGTCATCACCAGCCTTTCCGCTGATCACATCGGTCCCGGTTCCTCCATCGAGCCAGTCACTGCCCTGACTCCCGATCAGAGTATCATCGCCCCCGTCTCCAGT
>CAMCFM010000183.1 GCA_945874095.1 Candidatus Kuenenia stuttgartensis | reverse complement strand
CCCAGAACTGTGAAGTTATAGGTGCCAAGCGCCAGAGGAGTACCAGAGATCAGGCCGTTTTGCGAGAGGCTCAGGCCGGTAGGCAAGGCTCCGCCGGTGACCACCCAGGTGGCTGGGCCAGATGTGCTGGTGAGCTGCTGCTGGAATGGGACGCCCGCCACGGCGTTAGGCATGATGCCTGGGAGTGTGGTTGACTGACTTGGCGAATTGACGGTCAGGTAAAGATAGGCTGAGCTGCGTGGGCCGTTTGGCTGAACGATGTCGATGGTGAGCTGGAACGGGCCGCTCACGGTCGGCGTGCCGGTCAGTTGGCCGGTTGGGCTGAGTGTCATGCCTGTTGGCAGGGCCACGCTGTTTGGATTCAGGCTGAAGAGATAGATCTTGGATGGATCGCCGCCAGTGGGCAGAATCGTCTGGGCGAACGACTGGCCGACATAAGCCGTGATGGCTTGTGGATTAACGCCCGGCGCGGCAAACGTGTGGTTATAGCCAATTCCCGTAATGCCCACGGCCGTGTTCTTTTTATTGCCAAAGGACAAAGTTGAACCGACAGGGCCGATATTCACGGCAGTCGTGACAACGTCAAGCTGGCCGTCGCGGTTGAAGTCGGCCACAGCCAGGCCGTCAATGGCCCTTTGGAAGCTATTGTCAAAGCCATCGGCGGCGTTGGAATAGGCGATGTAGTGCTTTTGTGTGCCAAACTGGCCGGTGCCGTCGCCAGCCAGAATGCCATAAAGCGTGGACCGGTTGCCGCCGCTGCCCACGGCCAGGTCCTTGTTGCCGTCGCCATTGAAGTCGGCCACGGCCAGGGCGCCATTCCAGCCGCTCTCCGCATCAAAAGCGTTCACGGCGTTGACCGAAAAGCCGATCGCCCCGCCCGTCGGGGTCGTATTCAAGTAAACACTCAGCGGAGCCTGCGAAGCTGTCCAAACGCTGAACGAAGGCGCCGTGTCGCGAATCAGCCACTGAGAAACATAATTCGGGCTTGTGGCCAGGTCCATCTTGCCGTCGTTGTTCAGGTCGGCCGCCACCAGGTTCAGGCCATTAGCAGCGCCTGCGCTGGCCGTGAAAACGCCCGTGCTGAACTGACCATTGCCGGGGTTGGCATAGGTCGTGATACCGTCGGCCTCAGGCGTGGCCAGGTCGAGCTTGCCGTCGGCGTTAAAATCGGCCAGCACGGTATTGATAACCGCAATGGAACCGAAAGGCGAGAGGACTCTGTAGTTGGGTGCAGTGCCGCCAGCCACCAAGCCCCACTCGGCGCTTTGCTGCTTCAGAGCCAGCGTGCTGATGGCGTTGGGGGCGAAGTCGCCCGCCCATTTGCCAGTGGATGGATTGGCCACGCCGGCAAAGACCTGATAACCGAGCATGGGAAAGGTCTCGTAGTTACTGCCCGGCACAGGGACAGGTGTGGTGCCGTAGTTGCCTAAAACCATGTCGAACAGGCCGTCGCCGGTGACATCGCCCAGCGTCAAAGCCCCAGCCTTGCCCGCCCAACCGTTGATCACAGTGGTGTTGAGCGACGCCACAAAAGCCTGCTGCTGCGGGTCATATAGCCACGTCTCGGTGATGAAGCCAGAGCCGGGACTGGTGTTTACCACATCCCTCGTGGTGAGTATGTCCTGATAGCCGTCGCTGTTCAGGTCCACCACCGCAAAGCCGTTGCCCGAGGCTTGATAGGGCACGGAGCCAATCGCCAAAGGCCCCTTGGTTAAGAAGATTGGGCCGTTGGGGCCGCCAAAAGCCACTTTACCGAACGTGCCCTGCGTGCTGGTGATCAGCGATTCCACGTTTGTACCATAACCAGCCAAGCCAATGGCCTCGCCGGTTTCAAGCAGGTCGGGGTAGCCGTCCTTATTGAAGTCGATCGGGTTGCCACTGGCATCGGTGGTGATCACCGTGGCGGCTTCAAATAAAGTACAGATACTCGAATCGAGCGGAGACGTGGGCAGCTTGCCCCAGGTCGGCTGGCTGGCCAGACCGCCATCGGTCATCAGAACGGGAGCGGCCGTCATGACCTCGCGGCGTTCCATGGTCTCAATCGTGGCAAAAAATGAACGCTGGCGATTCTTTCGGGATTTGAGAATGAGATTTCTCTATTAGCTTGCAGAAGTTCAGGATTGCGAGATCTAGGTGGATTGCGAGGTTTAACAAGTATGACGTCAAGATGTGACCGTGTCTATCCACTTTGCGCAATGCCCCTAAAATGTTTCCGGATTTTGTAGAGATAAGAAATTTAACGATTTTGAGGCCCTTTTGCGCTTTTCGGATAGACACCGAGGGCTGTGTTCGAGTCTGATTCTAGATTCGTGTTTCGAAACGAAAGATCGACGAACGATCCGGCGAGGCAGAGAGGCCTATTCCATTGAGTCAATTGATGAGACACCGCAGATTGAACCTGTTTTTGGCTGTGATGGCCGCGCTTATTGGTGGCCCCAACGCCCAGGCCCAATACAACGACAATGCAGGGGCCTTTTATCCTGGACAGGTTGTTGTGGATGCCCCACCGCCTGCCTTCCCGCCGACTGGTGGCCCGAGCCTGCCCGCCCTTGTCAATTCACTGGTGATGGAATCGCAGCAGGCCATGGACAACCTGCGTTACGAAATGGCTGGCACAGATGTCTGCCTTCAAGGCGAATTTCGGGGCATCGCCCTCATCAACGCCTGCAAGCAGTTTCAAAACAACATTCAAACCAACGACCCGCGCCTGCTTCAGGTTGGTTTTACAAATATTGATCGCGCTTTTACAGCGTTCTCGCAACTGATGAGCCCCTATGGGCAGGACGCCGCTCGTACCGTGAACTCTCTGGACCGTGTCCAACGGCTTACGTTTCAGATTCGTAACCGGATTGGGAGCTATCAGCCGGGCAGCCCGGGCCTGCCTGTAAACGCCCCTCCAGCGTTTAACCCGAGAGCCTTGGCTGATGCCACAGCCAGACTTCAAATAGCCATTGACCAACTCTCGCGCTCGCTGGCCAGATACTATCAGCAAGAATATGCGCCAGCTCGGAATTCTGCCAGTCAAATGGAAGGCCTGAACCGCTTTCTGCAAGGGCTGCTCACTTCTTCGGTACGGAATGAAGAAATCTGGCAGGCGACCCAGCAACTGCGACTGGTGAGCTGGGATCTGTTCACATTTGCAGCACAATATCCGATTGATCAAGCCTTGAGGAATCAGATCGTAGTCACCAAGCAATTGCATGACGTGGTTTGTAATCTGGCGGGCAGTGATCCAAACGGCCCGATTTATGAGCCGGGGATGCCGCCCGGAAAAGGTCGGATTGTCAAGCAGGCTCCGCCTAATCCAGCGATTGGCCCCGGCCAGCCTGGAATTCCACCGATAGTCCGGCCAATTGCTCCTCCACATCCTCCTCAGTTTTTCCAGCCTTCGCCTGAATTTTTGGCCTTGCTCAACAGCACTTTGAACCAGAGTGATACCCTGCTCAAAACCGTTGAACTGCATGTCAATCAGCTCAATTACGGCCATCGTATCCAAGCCTCTCTGAGAATGCTTCGCAGCGATTTGCTGGTACTGAATCAGATTGTTCGTCAATCGTCCAGCCGCAACGAAATTCAGAGGTTAGGATCGGGGCTTCTCGAGAAAACCAATGAACTGGCGGGAATTGTCCAGCAATATGCCGGCGGCAAGTCAGGCCCATTGATTGACCAGTTGTGCACGCTTGATCAGTCTGTCCGACAAGTCGTTCAACTGCTTCGCTAAAATACAAAGCGAAATATTTATACCGATACTCACCATACAGAGGATTAAAAAGAAAATGACCACTGCCATCATCCTGACACTGGCCGCCCTGGCTCAGTCTCCACCGCCTGTCGTCAATGAATCCAGGCCGATTGCACCTGAGTTTATTGCAACTCTTCAAAAGTCCGAAAAAACGATGGATGCCCTCAAGCATTTTTCCGTAACAGCCAAAGTGACATCAAGCCTTGAAGGGTTGAATTTGAGGCAAGGCTCGACATCGACTCAATCGATTCTTGTGAACCGCCCTGGAAAAGTGCTTATAAAGGCCGACTGGGCACAGTTTGGCGAGACTGTCGAACGTCCGCAACTACGTGTGCTTCTGGACGGCAATCGACTGACCACCTATTTCGTTCCATTAAGGTATGTCTCAGTTCATGAGGGCAAAGATGCTGCAGAGGAGCTTGCCGGCGAAGCCATTATTGCTTCGACTCTGGAAGGCTCGGGCCTGCATGTGTTGACGATGCCTGAGATGTCTAAATTTGTAATCGCACACACAGATGAAGCGAAACTGATAGGATCAGAAGCTGTTGACGGTATTGAATGCCAGAAATTCGACGTGGTTTATAGCGGTTTGAAGCTGCATATGTGGCTCGGGCCGATTGAAAATCCGTTGTTGAGGCAATTATCGGAAACGACTGTGATTTCGAAGGATGAGAAGTCGAAGCTGACGAGCAGCAGGATATCGAAATTGTCCTGGGTGACCGATCGACAGGTTCCGGATCAGGAATTTCAATTGAACCTGCCTGAAAACAGCAGGCGTGTCGACAACATTCTTCAGGCACTGAGCGAGGTTCAAAAGCAGTCTCCAGTGGGTAAGCCGGCTCCTGAGATTGCATTGGTCAACACTCAGGGCAAGTCTGTAAAGCCAGCTGAATGGAAGGGCCGCAAGGTCACACTTGTATTTTGGGCTTCGTGGATGAATAACCCAGAGACAGCTTTGCAATATGCCTCCAAATTAAATACGGGTAAAAAAGCCGACGAAGCGATTTACCTGATAAATGTTGGAGAAACGCCGGAGAAGATCAGCGAGCTTCTCAAACAGGTCTCAGGCTTGCCAGAGAACCTCTTTGATCAGGATGACGATCTGGCGATTGAACTCCGCCTGAATGGGATTCCGTCGGTTGTCGAGATGGATGCAACAGGGATCGTTAGAAAGATCAGCAACACTTTCGACTCGAAATGAAATAATCTTCTTGCTGAATGCTTTGCAGATCCACTAATACAAAAGCCCTGACCACTGGTCAGGGCTTTTTAGTTCGGTCAACTTGAATTGGTGGGAAAATCAAGATTGATGAACTGATCGCTTTCTTTTGATTTGTACCACGAACAGGCTGATGGCAGAAGCTGCACCTAGAAGATAGGTGGAAGGTTCTGGGACGGCGACCGAGAATGAGACGGAATCCAGTGCACCGACCCGGATAACGTCAAATGACAAATTCGTGAAGGTCCCGTTGAATTTAACAACAAAACCATCATTTACGGTGTTCGTGGCACCAGTGCTTGTAAACGTGTTGCCAACCTGTTGGGCATTGTTGCCAGCGATCAGTGTGGCTGTGTTGGACCCGAAGTCGTAGGTGTCACCGGCTTCAGTCCAGTTGATGAAGATGTAGGGGTTGGTCAGGCCTGAGCCGCTGAATGTCACAACTTGTTGGGAAGTTGCATTGCCATTGAAGGCGAGATCGATGGAACCGGCAGGTGTGATGTTCGTCAAGCCGGCGTTGCTGATGAAAGAAATCGCATCCCAGTCTTGACCATTGGTGGTACCACCGTTCGATACGGCCACTGTCGTAATGGCGATGTTAATACCATTTAGAGTACCAGAACCGCTTGTCGTGACCGAACCGGAAGCGGTCCATGTTGCGTTGTCGAGGTCAATGGCGTTTATGGTTTGGCTGTTTGAAATCATCAAGCCCAGCGCGAGGAGAGCATATCGAAGTTTCATTGAGAAGATCCCTTTGATTGGGTGAACGAAGGAGAGCTAGTGAACAAAGTTGTTCAAAAACGTAGAACAGATCTTATCTGATTGCGCAGACGACGCACTATCCGAAAAGCGCAAAGTCTCAGAAAATATCCAAAATAGATCGGTCGGTTTATACTTCCAACGGGCATGAATGAGACATTCGATGGACAATGCCGTGCTTTTGGGTGTGGATGTATGCACCCGCATGACCCATTCGCGTGAAATCTGACCGCTCAAAGCTTAGCTTTGTTTCTGAAAGGTTTCCGATGGGAGTTCATAAAAACGTTTTCGATATTGGTTCGCAAATCGGCTGAAGTGGCTGAATCCCCATTTCATGGCAATTCGGGTGACATTCATCTGGAGATCAGGTGAGAGGAGGTCGCGTCTTGCGGCTTCGAGTCGGAGGTTTCTGCTAAATTCAGTTGGGCTGTAACCTCGATGTTTCTGGAACCCAAGCTGGAGCGTTCGACCACTGATCCCACACGATTCCGCGATTTTAGCCAGATTTAAACCGTCCAGCAGATGGTAGCGGATATATTCCTCAGCCATTTTGATATAAAAAGGCTCGGCCACAGGATTCTCATCGAGAAAGCTCCATGCCTGCGACTGGTACTCCACCACGGCCTTAAGGAAGCTCTGTTCAAATAATTTAAGCATCAGGCCTGAATCATTAAAATCAAACGCTGGATTGTTGAGCCATTGAAGCATTCTTTGCGAAAGAACGGAAATGTTTCGCCCAAAATCGCTATTGAGTTTAATTTCAGGTAGATAGGCCGTATTTTCGAGCCGTTCCAGCCCGAGATAATTCGACGCAAAACTTTCATATGCGGATTTATTGATGGTCACTTGAAAAGTCCGTACATGGCTCAATGGCCATGCGCTGATTTCAATACCTGAGTGCTGGAAAACGGCTTGATGATTTGCAGCATTAAAAACCTGGCCTTCAAAACTGTGTGCAGAATGGCCGGCGATTGGGATGGAAATCAAATGACAGTCATCGAAACGAAGCGCAGAAATTGCAAGTCCCTGGACAGTTGCATTATCGCTGAAGGATGAGTTTTCGAGAATCAGGCCGTTGACATTGGAATAATAAGGAGATTCCCCGCAATAGCGGACCTCAGCATCAGGCCAGAACTTGCGCATGTCTTCGCAAGACTGATCGAGACTCGATGTCACATTTTTGTATCGGATTGATTTCATATGAGCATATTCCACCCAGTGGGTGGTATGAATTCAGGTTTTAACCTTTTAGGTCTGGCGACTTCGAGTCAACGACAATCACACAGCTTTGATCCGGGCCGCGGGCATCGACATTCACCACCCTGCTCGACGCATACTGACCACTGGGAAAGCCTTTGACGATCGCCAGAGTGATCAGATCCACACAAATTGGAATGCCCAGAGCAGTGGAGTCGAGTGTCATGTGATAATTATGAGGGTCGTCCGACTCCTTCCTGTACAAAGCCCAGTCAAACTGACGGCGACGACGGTCGAGATCCCGGGCCGCACGACGGGCAGTGCGTACCGAAACGCCCATTCTGTCGGAAAGTCGTGAGGCTCTGTTCGACAAGGGAGCCACAATTCGTACCCTCAGGGTTCGATCGGCAGGTAGCAAAAAGCCTGCCCCCCGGCCGACAATCACAGCATCTCCCACGCGGCCCACTTCCTGAATCAAATGCTCCAGGTGCTCCAGGTAGGTTTCCTGAGGCGCGTAATGCTGCTCCCGCAACGGCAGAAGCCAGTCTTGAATCATTCCGGGAGCCAGTTCGTCGAGCGATTTGACCAAGTCAGGCGCAACCTGCATCCTGCGTGAAATCACCTCAACCACTTCTTCGTTATAAACGGCCCAGCGCAATCGTTCCGCAACCTGGCGGGCAATAATGTCCGCGCCAGAACCGGCTTCCCGGTTCAGCCAGACGGTATTAAATTTGGCCTGAGGGGCATTCGAATCGCCCTTCGATGCACGGTTCTGGCGCGGTAGAAGGCCCTTCAGCCAGCCAATCCAGCCTTGATCTGAGGACGTACTGGTCCCGGGGCCGGCTTGATTCATGCCAATTTGAGGTAGGGTCGCATTATCCATGGTGACAGGCTCCGT
>CAMCFM010000182.1 GCA_945874095.1 Candidatus Kuenenia stuttgartensis | reverse complement strand
GCTGGGATGTGTACATTGATCGTTGGCTTCCTGATGCTATCGCAAGTGAATATGACGGTCCTTCTACTGCCCACCCTGGTGGTGGTCGGACTGGGCCAGGGCATGGCAAATCCGAGCATGACCAGCCTGGTCTCCAGATCAAGCGGACCGGCGGTGCAAGGGGCCGTGTTTGGAGCCATGACATCGGCACAGACATTTGCACGGATGTTGAATTATTCGTTCGCCAATCAATTGCTGGGCCGATTTGGCGAGGCTGCGCCGTTTTATACAGGAGCCATGGCGCTGGTATTGGGTCTGATTGTGGTACGAATGGCGATCAGGCGTTTGAATGAGGATCCGGTGGACATTCACTCGCATGGGTCTTGATCATGGGTTGAAGTCAATTTCAATCAAGGCTCATACCGGATTCCAGGGTGTCCTTTTCCTGGGCTCCAATTTGCAATAAAGGCATTGCCAAACAGGATCTCCTCTGGTTTATGTGTCAGATTACGAAGCATGAATAATTCTTGTAAACCGATGGGAATCCTCGGTTATGATGCTTCGTTTTTTGGCCAAAGGCCCGTGATTCTAGAGTTCAAGGCCAACAGTCTGGGGCTTCGCGAGCCCCCAGAAATCGCATAGAGTCTGAAGAGCCGCAATAATCGCAATCAGGACAGCTCTGGCCGTAATCTGTTGGACGACATGCATAAAGGCGCAATCGTGGCCCTTCAGACCGAGCCCCAAACCACTTGATGAAATCGAGTTAATTTGTGAATCTGGAATCAGAGCCCATCAATCCTGTCATATACATACAACCACTCTCAAAGCCACACCCCGGAATCCGGTATGAGCCATCGAGAATTGTCGACTGCGCACACTGAGCAATCTTGTCTGAATGATGATACCAAGGGGGTTTAGGGAATAAAAATCGATATGAAAACTAAATTAAATCCTCAGGCTTGACAATTGAATCCATAAGGTATATTAGAGTTACCCCCAAGAGGTTTCTGTTTAAAAAACAGATCGTAAGATCGAAAATCTGTTAGTATTCCTAAGAAAAAAAGGCATGGTTACAATGGCGAAGAAAAGGTCCTCGATTAAACTTTCTAGACGACAGGCGATCCACCTTCAGAGCCTATTGATGAAGCCGTCGATGGCTCCTGTGAATTCCGTGTCAGGAATTGTTAGCCCGATCGCGGTTTGGCTCCCGAAAACCAGGTCGAATGTCGCAAAGGCGGTTGAGCTTTCACAAAACGAGAGCGTTGCCTTTAAAAGTAGCATGCCTGATCGCAGATCAAAAAACCAAGAATTTCCTCTTGTCTTGTGACAATTTGTCGAAGGATCAGAGGAAATGCATTTGGACGTGGTGAGTGGACCTCTAAGACTATTCGTCCAGACCAAGCTCTCGGGCCTTTTCCTCGATCAATTCTTCGAATTGATCAAGCTCGTCGTCATTCAGCTCTCGGGAGATTTTATAGTCGCCGTCGATCCAGCGGCCGAGGTCGATCAGCTTGCAGCGGTCCGAACAAAATGGAAACGCTGGCTGATCGCTCAGCTGCTCGAACTGGATCTGCTTCTTGCAAATCGGGCACTTGATCGTTTGCATGCTCATGATTTGCCCGACCCGCCCGAAGATGAAGACGACGAACCGCCACTCGCTGGAGGGGCTGCTGCTGCTGGAGGTGGAGACGATGCCGCGCTGTCCGCCTTCGCCGCCTTGTTGTACGAGTCAGAACGATAGTCGGTGATGTAGAAGCCGCTGCCCTTGAACAGGATCGCTCCACCTCCGCCAATCTTCCGTCTCAGCTGATCCGTCTCGCACTTTGTGCAATGCTTCTGAGGATCCGCCTTGATCGACTCAAAGGCTTCAAACTCGTGTCCACAACCGTCGCAAATATAGTCGTATGTTGGCATTGTGTCTCAGAGCCTCTTCCATGGTTTTCGCTTCAGGTGCCGATTAGTCCGCTATAGAAACGACCACTTTTGAAGGCCGAAGAACACGGTCGCCGAGCTTGTAGCCCTGCGCCAGAACCTGAATCACTGTGCCATCGGGATGGTCAGAACTAGGCCTCTGCATCACGGCTTCGTGTTCATCAGGGTTAAACGGCAGATCCTGAGACTCGATTGGAACCACTTTATGCTTCGCAAAGGCAAGCAGGAGCTGCTTGTGAACCAACTCCAGACCCGACACAATACTGGCTGATCCAGGGCCACCGCTGCGAGCCGATTCCAGAGCCCTGTCGAAATTATCCATCACATCCAGAACATCGCGGGCTACAGCCCCAACAGCCTCAGCCTTGCGAACGTCGATCATCGAACGCTCACGGCGAAGGGCGTTTTGAAACTCGGCCTGAACTCGCAGGATTTGATCCTTCAGCTCATCGCGTTCTCGCGTGACTGTGGCCAGAGCGTCGTCGGCCGGTTCAAACCCTGAATCCAGGTTCGTCTCTTCGTAGTTCTCATCAGCTTGCATTTTGGACCTCTCTTCAGAAGGTTTTGACGGTCGGCGAAATCGGTTTGGCCATCGTGACATCAGTTTTGATCTTCAGAACGAGTGGCGGCGTTGTCAGATTCCGTGAAATATCCCCGGAGCTTTTCAAAGAAACTCTTCTGACGAGGCATCACCGACTCGTGATCCAACCCAGCCAACTCTCTCAACAACTGTTCCTGACGCTGCGAAAGATGACGAGGAGTCTCCACAACCACCTCAATCAACTCATCGCCACGACCACGACCATTCACATCAGGTATCCCTTTACCACGCATCCGGAAAACTTCGCCACTTTGAGTCCCGCGTGGAATCGTCAACCGTTCGCGACCATCAAGTGTAGGAACCTCAATCTCAGCCCCAAGTGCGGCCTGAGAGAAGTGGATCGGGAACTGGCAGACAATGTCGTTACCGCGTCTCTCAAATACTTCGTGAGGCTTGACATGAATCTGGATCCGCAAATTACCACGCGGAGCACCCGGATCGCCCAGTTCGCCCTGATTCCGAATCTGGAGCCAGATCCCTGTATCCACACCCGGTGGAACTTCCACATCAAGCCGAACATTTTCCTGAGTACGACCCGTCCCTCGACAATCTGGGCATGGGTCAGAGATACGCATCCCCTCCCCACCACAGGCTGGACAGGTCGTGGCCACTTGGAAAAAGCCACGGGACTGAATCACCTGGCCCTGACCACCGCAATATGTGCAAGTGGTTGCAACCGTGCCTTTTCGGGCTCCGGAACCGTTGCATGAACGACACGGTTCACCACGATTCATGGTGAGCGTTTTGGTCACGCCCTTGGCCGCTTCCAGAAGATCAATTTCGAGCTTGATGGCCAAATCGGCGCCAGGCTTGGGACCACGACGGCGCTGGCCAAACATGTCGCCGAAGAAGGCGTTTTGGAAGATCTCGCCAAAGGCCGACATGATGTCGTCAGGCGATTTGAAGTCGTGGCCACCAGCTGCACCTTGAAGGCCGGCATGGCCATAGCGATCGTATCGCTGGCGGGTGCCTTCATCTGACAGGATTTCGTAAGCTTCGGCAGCCTCTTTGAAACGCATCTCGGCTTCAGCATCGCCGGGGTTTCGATCCGGGTGATTTTTCATCGCCAATTGGCGATAGGACTTCTTGATATCATCCACAGTGGCTTCGCGACGGATGCCAAGGACTTCATAGTAATCGCGTTTCGTGGCCATCGTCCGCCCTGTTAGTCCGCTATAGATAAAGCGGGTGAATGGTACTATTAGGTCTCAGTGGACCGCCCGTTGATCCAATACCAGCAATACCTGAAAACTGACGCAATCTATAATAGCAAAAAAGGGGAAGGCCGCGTGAACGACCTTCCCCGAAATTTCGTCCCGTGATTGAAATCACAGGATCAGATCAGACAAATGATCAACGAACGACGCCTTCACCCTTCGGTGATTTTTCGTCTTCTTCTTTGATATTGGTGATCATAACTTCCGTGGTCAGCATCAGGCTGGCAATCGACGATGCGTTCTCAAGGGCAGAACGAGTCACCTTGGTTGGGTCGATAATGCCGGCTTCAAGCATGTTGACATACTCGCCTGTATTGGCGTTGAAACCGATCGGGCCTGGGCTGTTACGAACTTCGTCCACCACAACACCGCCGTCGATACCGGAGTTCGAGGCAATGTGGCGAATCGGTTCTTCCACAGCACGCAGAATGATCGAAGCACCAATGCGCTCGTCACCTGTGAGTGAATCCACAACAGCCTGAATGGTCGGAATCGCCTTCAGAAGTGCAGAACCACCACCTGGAACAACACCTTCTTCAGCCGCCGCTCGGGTAGCATGAAGGGCGTCTTCGACGCGGGCTTTCAGTACTTTCATCGCGGCTTCAGTTGCGGCACCCACATTGATCAGGGCCACACCACCTGAGAGCTTGGCAAGTCGTTCCTGGAACTTCTCGCGGTCGTACTCGCTCTCGGTCTCTTCAATCTGACGACGCAGTTGATCAATCCGGCGCTGAATTTCTTCACGCGAACCGCTGCCCTGAATGATCGTGGTCGAATCCTTGCTGACCTTCACCTGCTTGGCTGTACCAAGTTGGTTCAGATCAACGTTTTCGAGTTTGACACCAAGGTCATCGCTGACCACGGTCCCACCCGTCAGAATCGCCATATCACCAAGCATGGCCTTACGACGATCGCCGAAACCAGGGGCCTTCACAGCCACCACGTTCAGGAGACCACGCAGGCGATTGACAACCAACAGCGAAAGTGCTTCACCATCGACATCTTCGGCCACGAGCACCAGACCACGTCCCGATTGGGCCGTTTTTTCGAGCAATGGGATCATGTCCCGAATGTTCGAGATCTTCTTCTCGTAAAGCAGGATGTAAGGGTCTTCCATGATTGCTTCCATCGTGGCCGGACTGGTCACGAAGTAAGGGCTCAGGTATCCCTTGTCGAACTGCATGCCTTCGACAAATTCCAGGGTTGTGGAGGAAGACTTGCCTTCTTCCACCGTGATCACGCCATCGCGGCCAACTCGTTCCACAGCGTCGGCAAGCATGTTGCCAATCGTGGGATCGTTGTTCGCAGAAATCGTGCCGACCTGTGCAATCTCTTCCTTCTTCGACACTGGCTTGGCCAGTTTCGTTTGAAGAAATTCGACGGTCGCAGTGACGGCTTTTTCAATCCCGCGACGAATCGCCGTTGGGTTCGAACCGCTCGTAACTGACTTCAAACCTTCACGATAAATCGCACGGGCCAGAATTGTGGCCGTGGTGGTGCCGTCGCCAGCAACATCGGAAGTCTTCGAAGCAACAACGTTAACGAGCTTGGCGCCCATATTTTCAAACGGATCGTCGAGTTCGATCTCTTTCGAGACCGTCACCCCGTCCTTCGTGACCGTTGGGCCACCGAATGACTTGTCAATGATCACGTTACGGCCGGTTGGCCCGAGCGTTGTACCCACGGCGTGGGCCAATACATCGACACCTTCGAGCAACTTGCGTCGAGCGGCGTCGGAGAAGAGTAGCTGCTTTGCCACGTTCCTGATTCTCCTTCTATCTGATCGAGGTCGTCGGACTAGAACAAGCTCATGTATCGCTTATCCAGAATCAGCCCGACAACCGCTCGCAAGTGATAATGCTCAGTTTACAACTTTGGCCAGAATGTCAGACTCACGCAGAATCTTGACTTCCTTACCGTCCACCTTCACGTCGGTGCCGGAATATTTGCCAAACAGAACTTCGTCGCCAACCACAACGCCCACAGCAGCACGATCGCCTGATTCCAGCAATTTGCCAGGACCAACTGCAATCACGGTGCCTCTTTGTGGCTTCTCTTTGGCTGTGTCAGGCAGAACGATCCCGCCAGCGGTCTTCTCTTCAGCCTGAATTTGTTCGACAACAACTCGATCTTCCAAAGGACGCAGAACGGCCATTTTTAGACTACCCTTTCGAAATGATTCAATCTGTTTCGTAGTGTTAGGATGTGAAAGGCCGGTTACATGCGGAACATTTTTCCACGAACCGGCCCATCTGTAATGCATACATGACTGAACCTGGTGTTTCTACCAGATTACATCATGCCTGGCATTCCCATGCCGCCCATGCCGCCCATACCACCCATGCCACCGCCGTGGTCATCGTGGTGAGGGTCGCCACCGGGCTTCTTCTTCTCTTTGATTTCGACAATGATGGCTTCGGTGGTCAGCAGCAAGGCAGCCACGGAGGCCGCATTTTGCAGGGCTGAACGAGTCACCTTGGCTGGGTCGACAACGCCGAATGCGAACATGTCACCCCATTCGCCAGATTCAGCATTGTATCCATAGTTGGAGTCAGTGCTTTTGGCAATTCGGTTGACAATCACAGCGCCATCGATACCGGCGTTTTCAGCGATCGAACGGGCAGGTTGTTCGCAAGCACGCTTGATGATCTGTACTCCAAGGGCTTGATCGCCGCTCAGGTGCAGGTTCTTCAAAGTCGCTGCTGCGCGAATCAGGGCTGTTCCGCCACCGCTCACAACACCTTCTTCATTGGCAGCGCGAGTGGCATGCAAGGCGTCTTCAACAAGAGCTTTACGCTCTTTCATTTCGGTCTCGGTTGCAGCACCGACATTGATCTGGGCCACACCACCGGCCAGCTTGGCGAGACGCTCCTGGAGCTTCTCTTTGTCATATTC
Source organism: Candidatus Kuenenia stuttgartensis (assembly GCA_945874095.1). Lineage (GTDB taxonomy): Bacteria > Planctomycetota > Planctomycetia > Isosphaerales > Isosphaeraceae > QWQI01. Next base: position 1,194 of record CAMCFM010000182.1, on the reverse strand, counting down.
GCTGGTGGTTGTCCCAATTTCCCGCTTGATCAAATCGGTCCGGCCGGAGATCGCTTCCGATGTACCGGCACCTTCAACAATCGTGGTGTTCTCACTGGTGATGATGACCTTCCTGGCAGAGCCAAGTTCATTCAGGTCAACACTTTCCAGCTCGATACCCAGATCCTTGAAAATCGCCTTGCCACCGGTCAGGACAGCAATGTCCTCCAGCATGGCTTTGCGGCGATCGCCGTAACCAGGAGCTTTCACAGCCACAACCTGAAGAATCCCACGAAGCTTGTTCACGACAAGCGTGGCAAGGGCTTCGCTCTCCACATCCTCAGCAATAATCACCAGTGGCCGAGAGGCCTTGGCAATGGCTTCGAGGATCGGGATCAGCACCTTGGGCGTGGTGATCTTCTCTTCATGGATCAGAATGAATGGATTCTCGTAGACCACTTCCATCCGGTCCTGATCCGTCACAAAGTGAGGACTCAGATATCCGCGATCGAACTGCATGCCTTCGACAACATTCACCACTGTGTCCGAACCCTTACCTTCTTCAATGGTGATCACACCATCGGGGCCAACGGCTTCGAACGCTTCAGCGAGTTTCTCGCCAATCGTTATATCGTTATTTGCTGCGATGGTCGCAACTTCGGTCATCTCCTTTTTGGTGGAGATTTTCCGGGCCTGCTTCTTGATATCGGCCACAACGGCTTCCACAGCGGCGTCAATACCCCGCTTGAGGCTCATTGGATCCGCACCGGCTGACAAGTGCTTCAAGCCCTCTTTAAAGATGGCTTCGGCAAGGACGGTTGCGGTGGTCGTGCCATCGCCAGCAGCGTCGTTAGTCTTCGAAGCAGCCTCTTTGACCAACTGTGCGCCCATATTTTCATATGCGTCGGTCAATTCGATTTCTTCGGCGACGGTTACGCCGTCCTTGGTCACGTTCGGGCTTCCCCAGCCCTTGTCGATCACGGCATTTCTGCCCCGAGGCCCCAGCGTACTGCGAACCGCACGTGCCAGCTTGCTGACACCAACGGCTAACTTCTGCCGAGCTTCCTCGTTGTAGGCTAGCATTTTCGCCACGGCGAACTACTCCTCAACGAAACCATCTTCATCAAAGTCATATAAATCGCTGGACCATTCCACACGACTCCTTTGATTCTCAATCCACGTCCTGTGACAGACCTGATCAAGAAATTTCATTTA
>CAMCFM010000181.1 GCA_945874095.1 Candidatus Kuenenia stuttgartensis | reverse complement strand
TTCACGTCCACAATCAACTTGATCCGGCGGGCCGCTTCGGTCGCAATGTGCTTGTGCCGACGATCCAGAGCACGTGCGCTTTGGGCATCAGGCCGATTCGGCTGACCATGGGAACGGCGATATTTGTCGAGTCTGCTCATATTTTTTTTCGAGTTTTTTTAGTTTGATTTCAAGCCGCTTCGGACTTGATCGAAGGTCATTCAAGATTCGTGTCACCTTGAATTATGCGATACCAAGGCCCGTTTGACTAGTGCCGCCTCATGTCAAGATTTCTGGGTAGCCTTCATCTTGGAAACGATCTTGTGTCTGACGGTATGACGGAAATCCTAAAGCAAACCACTCGATTTATTAGGCTTGAGGGGGGCACTAGAAGCAGGACAGGACTCATCCTACAATAACTTGTAACTAACTTATATAAAACAGTTTAACCCATTATTACGAAACAGTTTTATCTCGATGAATTGATGATTCACCCTGGAAGCAGGTGGGCTTCACCCCACACTACTTTGTACAAGGATTGGTTTTATCTAGCCGGTCTTGGCGCTAGCCCCGGTTGGTTTGAACATACAAAACCAAGTCTAAGAATCTACCCCATTTTTTAGGCTTGAGTGGGGACTAGTTTGTCAGACCACCTTAAAAACCGGGCAGGTCGGACTCAGCGGTTTTATTCTGACTTCCTCAAGCTCATTTGAATCCACATTCACCACAAATCCTTTCATTTCCAATATTTCTGTAAGATCACCACCAAATTCCGTAAAAACTGGCCAGCCCCAGGTTCCGCCCGGATGATGCAGTCGCGGCTTGATTTGATCCACAATCTGGCCATCAGAATCCAGAACAGAGCGAGTCTCCGTTCGCTCCACAGAATTTTTCAAAGGGACTGTGAACAGATGGAAGCCGCCCGGAACGAGCACCCGACGAATTTCGCTCAACGCTTTTTCGAGATCAGGGATGTGCTCAAGCGTTTCGGAACTGATGACACACCAGAAGGTTGCGTCTGGGAAGGTAAGTTGCTGGGCATCCTCATGACGAATCCCTTTGTGGATCTCCCCAGAGGTGACCCCATCAAAAAACTCGGTCTGAACCACGTTCGGAACACCCCTCAAAATCTCGCTCAGCCCATCAATCCAGTTCAGAATCAAAATCGGCTGTCGATCCGATCCCTTGGCGTTGGCAAGTTCGCGTAAAGACTTATACTGATGACTTTTCCGACTCATCTCATGCAGCAGGACGCTGGCCAGCCGTCGGCCCCGATATTTCGACCCACACCAGGGGCAGATCAGCGATTCCTTCGATCGGATCGCTCTGGCTCCATCTTCATCCAAACCCCACATTTGAATTAATGCCTCTGGAACAGCTTCTGGTGCATACCGTTTTGGGCCACTTCGACCACACACGGAACAGCTGGACCAAGGCTGGGTTAAATAAACGCATCCCCATCTCCAGTAGTGCTTTAAATGATTGACTACTGGGTTATAAATCGCTAAAAGAAAGCGTTTGTAGGGTACAGCCATGCGTATTTTTCTTTGTTGATCGGGCTGGATTCCGAAGCGTCATTCAGAGAGTCGCCTTGACCCAAACCTTGGCGAGCACCTATTATAACCATATCGAGCCACCGGATGGCACCGGGGTTGGATTATTGACTTGCCACAATGACTGATCTGGAAGAATTTTACAGACTGTTTTTGGGCTCAACGGAGACGGATGTCGCACATGGCTTACTCGACGACGGTGGCTCGGCACAAGACTCGTGAAGTGGGTGTGGGTAATCACATCGTGGGCGGAAACAACCCAATCTGGGTTCAGTCCATGACCACCACAGAAACGTTCGACATCAAGGGCACCCTGGATCAAATCCACCGCCTTGAAGAAGCCGGCTGCGAAATCGTGCGCGTGACGGTTCCGAAAAAAGAAGATGCAGCAGCGATGGGCGTGATCAAATCGCAGATCAAGATCCCCATCATCGCCGACATCCACTTCGATTACCGCATGGCTCTGGCCTGTATGGAAGCCAAGACTCCGGACGGTAAGCGAGCTGTTGACAAGATCCGAATCAATCCCGGAAACATCGGTGGCCGCAAGCGTTACGAAGATGTGATCCGGATGGCCAAGAACACCGGGACCCCTGTTCGGGTCGGTGTAAACTCCGGTTCACTCGAAGAAGATCTGATCGACAAATACGGATTCCCATGCCCGGAAGCCATGGTGGAATCGGCCCTCAGGCATATCGAAATCGCTGAGAGCATGGGCTTTTACGACATGATCATCAGCCTCAAGGCCAGCCACGTCCCAACAGCTCTGGAATGCTACACCTTGTTTGCCCAGAAGAGCGATTATCCGACCCATGTCGGCATAACTGAAGCTGGGAGCAGGGAATACGGCACTTTGAAGTCGGCCGCCGGGATCGGCGCGATTCTGCTCAGGGGCATCGGCGACACGATTCGCGTGAGCCTTTTGGGCGACCCTGTGCCTGAGATTGAGGCTGCTTTTGATATTTTGAGGGCGTGCGATCGCCGGGTAACTCGTCCTGAGGTGGTGGCTTGCCCGACCTGCGGACGTCTCGATATCGACCTTGAGCGGATTGTGGCTGAGGTTGAGGCACGGATGAAGACCTTGACGAACCCATTGCGTATCAGCATCTTAGGATGTCTGGTGAACGGCTTTGGAGAGGCCAAGGAAGCGGATCTGGGGATTGCGGCCGGCAGTGGCAAGGGCGTGATCTTCAAGAAGGGCGTTCCGATTCGGAACGTTTTGGAAGCCGATATGGTTCAGGCGCTTTGGGAAGAAGTTCAGCGGTTTGATGAAGATACCCCAGCGCTTGAGAGCTACACCGCGAAACAAAAGCAAAAAGACGCAAAGAAATCTGCGTTGACCGTGATTAGCTGAAAGAGTTAAGTGGTAACGATTTGCGGGATCAGTCGCAAACTTCCGGTAAAATTCCGGAAAGAGTCTCTTGACTAGGCGGCCTTGATTTCGGAATATGTTAACCTTACCTAACAGTCGAAACAGGTGAGATGATTCTGGACACGGTATGTGCCAGAGTCCGATACCTGAAAGAAGAGGCGACGGAGAGCGCGTTGCCACCCGACTTGAGAGCGGTTCCGGTAGGTTGCACTGGAACTGTTTGGTAAAGCAGTCGGGTTTGTCCGATAGAACACGTTGAGGAATGACCGCCTTCCATGCCGACCATTAACCAATTGATTCGTACGCCACGTGCCCCCAAGGTTTACCGCAGCAAATCGCCAGTGCTCGAAGCCTGCCCGTTCAAGCGAGGGGTATGCCTTCAAGTCAAGACGATGACGCCTAAGAAGCCGAACTCCGCGATGCGGAAAGTGGCTCGGGTACGACTGTCGAACCAAAAGGAAGTCACCGCTTATATTGGCGGCGAAGGTCACAACCTTCAAGAGCACTCCATTGTCCTGGTTCGTGGTGGTCGTGTACGTGACCTGCCTGGTGTTCGTTACCACATCGTCCGCGGTGTGTTGGACAGCTCCGGTGTAGCCGATCGTAAGCAAGCTCGTTCCAAGTATGGTGCTTCGGCCAAGAAAGCCGCAGCTGCCAAGGGCAAAAAGAAGAAATAATTCATAAGACACCTCGAAGATTTCGCTCATCGGCTGACCCGAATGGTCGTGGTCACCTGGCGACTCTCAGGCATATGGGATTGATACTCGGATATGGCTCGCAAATTCACCGCCAGCAGAACTCAGCTTCGCCCAGACTCGCGCTTCAACTCGCTACTGGCTTCGAAGTTCATTAACAACCTCATGTACGACGGCAAAAAATCGGCCGCTCGGCAAGTCTTCTACGACGCCATGGAACTGATCGAAAAGCGGATCCAGAACGATTCCGTCATCGAAGTCTTCAACCGCGCTGTGGACAACGTCAAGCCAATCGTCGAAGTCCGTTCCAAGCGCGTTGGTGGGGCCACATATCAGGTCCCTATGCATGTCAAACCAACCCGTCAGCAAACGCTGGCCATCCGTTGGATCCTGGCTGCTGCTCGCGACAAAAAAGGTCGCCCAATGCACCTGAAACTCGCCGACGAACTCATCGCAGCTTACAACCGTGAAGGTGCTGCCGTGACCAAACGCGAAAACGTCCACAAAATGGCCGACGCCAACAAAGCGTTCGCTCACTTTGCCTGGTAACGCCTTTCGCATCCAAAGCATTTCTTATGCTCAACCCCGACTTCTCGTCGGGGTTTTTTTTATGGACTTTTTTTCTACGACTTCATCAAAAACAATCAGGTGGGCCGGCGCAAAGCCTTGGCACCACCCTACATTGAAGCTTCAGATTGGCCATTCTCCGGAAAACACTTCCGTGGCTGGGCCTGTCATAAACACGCTTCCATCATTGGCTGGCCATTCCAGCTTCAATGGTCCGCCCGGTAAATGGGCTGTGATCGATCGGTCTGTTCTGCCTGTTAAAACTCCTGCCACGCACACCGAACATGCTCCCGTACCGCATGCCAGTGTGATACCTGAACCGCGCTCCCATGTCACCATGTGAACTGTGGTGCGATCCACCACTTCCACAAAGTGAACATTCACACGCCTTGGGAACGCTGGATGCGTCTCCAGAGCAGGGCCAATCTTATCGAGATCGACCGCCTTCAGATCATCCACAAAAATCACAAAGTGAGGGTTCCCCATACTCACCGCCGTCCCGTTCATCTGCCTGCCGAGGGCCTCAATCGGCACATCCACAGGAGGGTCGCCTGGCAAAGTGGTCGGAATCAGGCTGCCTTGCAGAATCGGCTCACCCATATCCACTTTGATCCATTCCGCTTTGCCGGCTTCGTCTCGCGTGATATCCAGAGTCAAAACGCCCCGGCCGGTCTCGACAGTGACCCGCTCTTTGTTCGCAATTCCGTGATCGTGTATGAACTTGGCAACACATCGCACGCCGTTGCCGCACATTTCGCCTTCCGAACCATCGGCGTTGAACATCCTCATGCGGGCATCGGCTTTATCGGATGGAAGGATCAGAATCATACCGTCTCCACCAACCCCAAAATGGCGGTCGCTAATGGCGATTGCCAATGCCTCTGGATTTGCCGGAGCCGGCTGATCAAAACCGCTCACATAAACGTAATCGTTTCCAAGGCCGTGCATTTTTGTGAATCGCATAGGATCAGTCAGTCCGGATATCTTTGAGATCTATTTCTGAGACAGTCTGGTTCAGATCAAGCCATGAACCATGACGAATGGCACCCAATCATAACGCATTGGACCGGAAAATTCCCGACAACATTTGTTTCCGAATTGCTCCCATTCGCGTAAGATGGTGAACTTGAACCTGAATCGCCACGTCGACCAGATTCCCAGCCTTTTTGAAGCGCCACAACCTCTCTCCCCATCCGGATTTCCAAATCATGATCGGCGTCCCACAGCCTAGCCCTTACGACATCAGTTTCCGACTGGCGGGCATCCCGATCCGTATCAGCCCGATGTTCTGGATCATCACTTTCGTACTCGGCTGGGGCGATGGCGATTTCAAAAACGTCGCCATCTGGGTGGGATGTGTCCTTTTCTCAGTGATCGTTCACGAGATGGGGCATGGCCTGACCAATAAAATTTTCGGCCGCCGGCCTGCGATTGTGCTGCACGGGATGGGCGGATTATGCTTCTCGGAAGGCCCGTCACTCTCGTCGTGGAAGCGGGTCCTGGTTCTGTTTAATGGTCCTCTGGCAGGCTTTATGATCTATGGGATCATTTATCTGACCACGCAGAATCAACCTCTGACCAACCCGAATGTCAGAGAGATTCTCAACAATCTGATCTTCATCAATTTGTTCTGGGGCTTGATCAACCTGATCCCAATCTGGCCGTTGGATGGAGGCCAGATCATGGGTGTACTCCTACAGAAGATCTCGCTGCGTCGCGGCCAGGAACTGACCCACGGGCTATCTCTGGTGGTCTCCGGCATTGGTGCCATTCTTGTCTTTCAGCGCACAGAAGACGTCTATCTGACCTTGCTTCTAGGCATGTTCGCTTTCAATAACTTCCAGATGCTTCAGATGATGCGTCATAATCACCTGCTGACAGACGACTCCGAAACAGAGTGGTGGAAGCGTTAAGGAACGGCCACGGCTCACAAGCCCAAACTAACCCGCAGCGCAAAACAAGGGACGAGCGTCTCTGAAGCCACTCTGTTGACGCATCTCTATGATTTACAAGTGGTTATGCTGGCTTTGCGATTCTCTCATACGGCCCTTGCTCGCGCTGCGGGTTAGTTTGGCTGGGAACTCCGCACTTAACCTTTGTGCGGTCAGCGATAGGACTGAGCACTGTGAACCGTCTCACTTAAAGACATCGAGAGTTTATTTTTGACTTATTCATTGTTTTCTCATTTTAATGCCAGTCTAAAACAATTTATGCGTCAGCATATTTTTTTATTTCAATTATTTTATTGACTCATTTAAACTACGCAATGCATTTTATATCGTTTTATAATAGACAATAGAGTTACGTATCTTATTCCAAAACAGCATCTTACATGATTTCAGGAAGCCGGTTTCCCTACCGCTCACCAAGCCCTAAATCGTCAATTCTACGGTTTGACTAAAATATTAACATCGCATCTAATAGGATTGCATTCACATCATCTACATCGAAACTACTTACAAACGGCTTGGACTACTTCTATCTGTTGTAGTGTTCGCGAGTTTGTGGATTGGGTGAATGTCGGTGAACTTAAACTGGTTGGTGACTGTTTCGAAACAGGTGCATTTGAACTATGAAAATGTCGAGCCTCACAAAAACGAAGCGTGGATTCACGCTGATTGAACTGCTGGTCGTGATCGCGATCATCGCCGTTCTGATTTCCCTGCTGCTTCCAGCCGTCCAATCGGCCCGCGAAGCTGCCCGCCGTACCCAGTGTATCAATAACCTGAAGCAAATCGGGTTGGCGAGCCACTCATACCACGATCAAACCAACGTATTTCCTCCTGGAGCCATCACACATGCTCCTGGTGGCGGTTGGGGTGGCTGGGGCAACACAAATATTTCCTGGCGGATTCTGATCCTTCCGATGATGGAACAGAACCCAGTCTACAACTCCATCAACATGTTGTTGAACAACGGTGGTGGTGACACCATCGCAACAGCATGGTACGCCCAGCTCAAGACGTATGTCTGTCCTTCCGATGGTTGGGCTTCTTCCGGCTTCGTCCCATCCAACAGCGCTGTTGGCTCGTATCCTCAATACGGCGATGCTCCAACTCTGCCAGGCAGAGCCAAAGAAGTTCCTATCACGAATTACTACATGAGCTTCGGTGATAACTACGCCATCTCTCCTTTGAGTGGTCCTAACCCTTGGGAATCTGAATTCCCACTGCCTGCTGGAAGCACCACCCGCATTGGCTGGCACGGCTTCTGGGGCACCCGTGGAGTGATCCCTCCTCCCGCTGGTGACACTGAAATGGCACTTCGCGGTTTTTCGGATTACCGCACGATGGGTACAGTCGGAATTGCCGGCGTGACTGACGGTACCAGCAACACGATTTTCATCGGCGAAGGTCTGCCTTCTGACGATGCCAACAACGAAATCTGGGCTGCTACAGGTGCCGGTTCCGGTGTGACGATTCCAATCAACTGGAGAACCGACAAGCCATACGCTGGCTTCGGTGCCGGTGCTCCATGGAACACACGTGCCAGCTATGCTGCCCGTGGTTTCAAGAGCATGCACCCAGGTGGTGCAAACTTCCTGTTTGCTGACGGTTCCGTCAAGTTCCTCAAAGCCTCGGTCAGCCGCACAACATACGCTGCCCTTGGTAGCCGTGCTGGTGGTGAAGTGATCAGTGCCGACCAGTATTGATTTTAAATCTCTGAAAG
>CAMCFM010000180.1 GCA_945874095.1 Candidatus Kuenenia stuttgartensis | reverse complement strand
GACAACGTTATAGGTTGTCAGATCGGCCTTGTCCGTAAACGACTCATACATTGGTGTGGCACCTGCATCGAACTGAGACAAGGGGGGTAGCCCGAGGATCAGTTCCATGGTTCGCATCATGCTGACGGTGCTGTACTGGGTGCTGTCCAAATGCCCGCGACGGGTGTAGGGGCTGATGACAAGACCGATGGTACGGTGAGCGTCAACGTGATCAGGGCCGTTTTGGGCATCGTCCTCGATCACGAAAATGGCGGTTTTGGACCAATATTTTGACTTGGAAACAGCCTCGACAATTTTGCCAAGCGCAAGGTCGTTTGAAGCGACACAAGCCTGTGGCGTGAAGCTGCCGGGGCGGGTTCCATCGGTATGATCCTCGCCGAGGCTCATCATGATGAAATTCGGAAGAGTTCCCTTCTCGCAGAATTCATTGAATTCTTCGATGAAAATGTCGGCGTTGTCGGTGTCACGAGGCCGTTTGCCAGGCACTTTGCCGATCCCGAATTTTGGAGACATGTGGCCGATCAGGCCTGGGGCCCGACCTTCCATTTTCAGGGACCCGTCTGGCTGGCTGACACGAGAGCCATATTCGCCATAATTGCGATATGTCAAACCCTTACGGGCACAGAGATCCCAAATGAAACCTGAAGGGGATTTGGAGAGTTCGCCTTCATCGTCGTCATCCACGCCGGAGCGGCCGGAGTAGGTCAGGGCCCAATTTCTTGCAGTGTAATCCGTGTTATAAGCCTGAGTGCTCCAGGGGTGCCCGTCGGCGGAGACGTGGCCGTTGCAATAGAGGTTGTCGAGAAGGACGAAATCGTTGGCCAGTTTGTGGTGATTCGGAGTGACTTGCTCACCAAAAAGGACAAGCGATGGATCGCCATTACCGCGCTTGATATCGCCAAAAACCTGGTCATATGTTCGATTCTCTTTGAGAATATAAATCACGTGTTCAATCGGTGATTTATCGCCCACTTTGGTCGGAATGGCCGTTTTGCGACTTGGCGTATTGGCAGTCTGGAGCATTCGATCAGAATATGGGCAATTGCGATAGACTGTGGTGGTATATTCAGCCAGATCTTCAGAGTCGGGAATGTCGATGATTGACAACGCGCCTGAGAGGGTCGTACCGATGTAAGGATATTTGTAGAGGCTGACCCAATGCTTCACGCCTTCAGGCATATCTTCAGCCTTTTTTGCGTTGATTGCTTGTTGAGCGGCTTTTGCATTGGCTTCGCTGACAGGGTTTGGCTTGGTCTGATTGCCTTTGCCCACGCCCACCAGAAGTTGCTTCCCATCGGGAGTGACTGCGACAGATGTTGGATACCAGCCGGTCGGAATAAAGCCCTCCACGAACGAACGACTTGGATGCTCCACATCAATTACGGCAACGCAGTTGTTATCCGCGTTGGCAACGTAAAGAGTTTCGCCATCTGGCGAGATCGTCAGGGCATCCGGCGTAGAGCCTTCGGGAGCTCTTGGAAACAGAGCCGTTGAAATGATTTCAGGAACGCCCCAGCGAATGGTGTCGATCACATAAACCGCATTTGCGGATGCACATGCGACGAAAAGACGACCATCTTTCGGGTGCATCTGCATTTGATTCGGATGCTCGCCGACGCCAATCCGGTGGACCACTTTCAATGACTCGGAATCAACAACCTGAACAACCCGGGCGGACCAGTCGCTGATGTAATAATACTTTCCACCATTGCCTACGACGATGTCGTAAGGGCGTTCTGCAACTTTTTCGGAGCGTTTTGCAGAGTCGGAATCTGGACCTGATACTGTCAGGGTGCCTTGATTGATATCAAGTTGCAAGAGCGTTTTTGAGCTTTCGATATAAGCTAATCCGCTTGCGAATGGCTTGCCTTTGCCCTTGGTTTTTGCTGCAGGGGCAGGTTCAGGCTTAGCCGATTTCAACGTGGTGCCATCACGATCGATTTCGAGAAGTCCACCAGCACCACCAGCGGACCACCAGATTTTCGAAGTGTCGGAATTGGCAGCAAGACCGTACCAGCTTTGACGGGCAGTATAATCGCTGACAATTTTCTTTTCTTTGAGGTCGATCAAAGAAAGTTTGTGAGCGTTATATCCTGCTGTGCCGACTAATACGTGCCGTCCATCACCCAAAGTCTTGATGTTCAGAGGTAGGTCGGTCAGTTCGATTTGAGTACCGGCAGGAGTGATGGTCCAGCCGTTTGGAAGTAGGAACCCGTTTGGGGTCGGGCCAGGATAGGTGGCGCCTGGTGTAGGGCCTCGTTGGTCGGTATTTTTAGGCTGGGAGGCTTCTTGTGCAGGCAGCATTGTCACTGCCAGCGTAGAAATCAGAGCAAGTTTTGTTAGCAGGGCATGTTTTAGCATGGGCATTTCTCGCTTTTGCACCGATGTGGAAAAAGAGACTGGTTCGAGTGGCATCATCCCTGAACTGTAAGTCAATGTCCAACAAAAAAACAGTGAATTTCAGATGAAGAAATTGTTCAGTTGCTTCATGCGAGGTAATTTGGATACAATAAAAATGTGTGCTAAATCCAAGGCGCCAGACTCATTCAATGTAATCTGAGATCTCTGCAAATGCAAATTATCGTTTTATGGCTGATGTTGCTTGGTCTTGGAGTGAGTGCTGCAGAACCGATTTTTGAAGTGGTAAAGTCAAAGACTTCGGGGCTTGATTTTCGATTTGAGAGTGGATCGCGAGGTAAGTTTGACTTGCCAGAAATCATGGGCGGTGGCATGGCTGCCGCCGATTTTGATGGGGATGGCAGGCTTGACCTGTTCTTCTGTCAGGGTGGCAAGATTGAGGCAGAGGCTGGGATAACGGATCCTCCATGTCGGTGGTATCGTAATCAAGGGCAAATGCAATTCAAGGAAATGAAGGTGGGTTCAGAAGGGCCATCGTATGCGATGGGAGCTTGGCCAGCAGATTTTGATGAGGACGGCAAGGTGGATTTGTTTGTGACAGGCTGGAGGGGTTGGAAGTTGTATCGCAATAAGGGTGAATGGCAGTTTGAGGATGTGACATCAAGTTTAGGTTCTGAGGCGTTAAAATGGTCAACTGCAGCGGTTTGGGCTGACTTTAATGGGGATCGGCACCTCGATTTATATGTGGGTGGATATGTCGAATATGATCCTTCGAGGGCGCCTTTTTGTGCAGCTCCTGATGGGGCCAGGGATTATTGTGGCCCTGAGGATTTTGTAGTGGTTCCAGGCCGATTGTATTATGGTGATGGCAAGGGCCTCTTCAGAGACGTTACAAAAACTGTTGGAATTGACAATCATTATGGCCGTACTTTGGGCGCAATTGCAGCTGATTTTAATCAGGATGGACGGTTGGATTTATTTATTGCGAACGACGGAACGGCGAACAACCTATTTATTCAAAATCAAGAGCAGAGATTTGTGGACAAGGCGATTGAGTCAGGCGTGGCCTTTACAAGTTCTGGCGAGGCGTTGGCGGGTATGGGCGTGGCTGCGATGGAAAGTATTGATAAACCGGGAGTTGATTTGATTGTGACAAATTTTTATGACAGAGGGACAGTTCTATTTCAATATCGAGGCAAGGGATTCTTTGAGGATCTGTCCAGGCGGAGTGGACTGGGGCTGTTATCGCGTAAATATAATGGATTTGGAATTGTGAGTGACGATTTTGACGGAGATGGCAATTTGGATGTTGTGCAGGTGAATGGACATGTATTGAGCCGGGAGAGACTTGGAACGCCAGTTAAAATGAGGCCGTTGATGATGGCTCGTAACGGTGATGGAACGTTTCAGGAACGGAGTCACAAAGAGTTTCCGATTTCTAGTCTGGAGATTCAGGGAAGGGGGCTGATCAAAGCGGATTTCGATAAGGATGGTCGTATGGATCTGTTGATGACAAGGCTTGATGGCGAGCCGATTCTTTTAAAGAATGTGGCTAAGGGTGGAAAGACAGTAAAGTCCAAAAGAACGTCCGTATTCGGAGGGTCGTACCTCTCAGGATTTGTGGCTGATCGGGTGCGTTGATCGGTGATTTGAAGTCATTTTGCAAGTGGTTTATGAAAGGTCATGATATGGATGATTTATCTGAAATTCGGAAGTGGTGGCTATCGCATCGGTCTGAGTAAATCGTTAAGATGTCATGCTTGGCCTATGCAGTTTGGCTGAACTTGACTGTGAACATTGGACAACATAAGGTGCAGGACATGGCGGACGTGACGGAAACCACCGGAGTGAAACGAGAGCGGAGCGCTCGATATCCGGCCATTCCGTTGTCGGAAGCGGTCGAATTTTGTCGTCAGATTGATGAATTGGGAATCGATGGGTTGACGGCGCCTCAGATCGCTACGGCGATGGGGTATAAGAATGTGAAGACGAACACATTTTCAGGGCGTCTCAGTTCTGCCCGCCAATTTGGTCTGATCGATCTTTCTGAACAGAATTATAGTTTGACAGATCTTGCATTGCGGATCATACATCCATTTGATCCGGAAGAAGTTCCGCAATTGATGCGTCAGGCGTGCCAGTTACCGCCTCTCTTTGCGGAGCTGATGAAGCAATATGCTGGCAAGAGATTGCCGGAGCCCGAGATATTGGGCAATTTGTTGATGCACAAACATCAGATCACAGCGTCGGCAAAGATGGCGGCCGCCGAGTCGTTTTACGCCTCGATTCAGCATTCAGGATTGCTTGATGATAGCCGGGTGCTTGATTCTCAGGCCAATGTTCAGGCAGGTCAGGCAACGGCCAGCGAGGTCCGTGTCTCGTCTGGAGCCAAGACTCAGGCGGCACAAGTTCAGCCAGTATCCAAACCGGTGCAGGTTGATTCTGTGAACATCCAAAGAAGTCAGGATCGGAAGCCAGTCAAGCGAGACGAGGTTCGGCTTGACCTGACTTTGTGGGATGGAGATCAGGGCAAACAGATTCGGCTTCGTGCTCCATCGAGCATGACTCAAGCGAGTCTTGACCGGTTTATACAGTCTATGAAGCTGGCAATCAAGGTCATCGAATCAGACACAAATCAGGGCTGATGGGTGAATTTGGTGTATAGTAAAGACTGGCGACATCTCAGTTGGACACGTATTTTCAAGGACATTCGGAATGAGCGATCAAGAACTCGATGACGATTTTGAGCAAGACGAATTCGAAGTGGATGATTTGGATCTGATTGAAGAGATGGAAATTTCGATATCTCCACGGCATGAAGTGCTTGCCGCTCGCGGGATTGAAATTGAAGCGTTTGAACAGGCTCTGGAACTGGCTCTGGCAAAGCATGAAGCGCTTGCAGCCCGGGAAGATGTGGCGGACGACGAAATCCCGGCACTTGACGAGATCCCCGTCGAGATCAACGGCGAAGTGATCATGCTGGGCGAACTTGCTTCAATTGAAGTGAATCCAGTTGAGGATGAAGACGACGACGAAGAGGATGAAGAAGAAGACGAAGATGACTGATTAAATTTTGCATCAGTCATATTTAATTTAAATCATGCAAGTGATTCTGGTTAATCCGGAGTCACTTGCATTTGTATTTGTGTGTGCAATATATTTGCTGATGGATCCGCACTCTACAGCCTTGTGATTGTTCTCTAGCCGCTCTTGGCGCTAGCCTCGGTTGGGTTGAATATGCGAACCGGGGCTAGCGCCAAGACCGGCTAGGTAAATCCAACCCGATCCTCGCAAAGATTTTTAATTAGGGGGATTATAAATTCTCAGCCTGCTCACGCATAAAAAAACGCAGCTCACCCGAAATTAAGTGAGCTGCGTATTTTATTAATTCAAAAGAGGAAAATACCTCAATAGGTATGATCTTCTGTCGTATGATCGTCGGCTGGAGAGACTGGTGCGAGTGGTTCGACGGTCTGTCGGATCGCTCTCGATTCGCTCTCCTGCTTGATTCTGACCAGGGCGTCTGCTAGAGGAATGGCGCCTTGATCGCCGTCCAAACGGTCGCGATAGCTCACAGTACCGTCCTCAGCCTCTTTCGCGCCGACGACCAGCATGACCGGGATTTTCTCAATCTGGGCATTTCTGATCTTGGCGCCGATCTTTTCAGCACGAAGGTCAACTTCGGCCCTGAGGCCAGCAGATTTCAGCTCGCTGACAACCTTCTGAGCGTATTCATTGAACTTCTCAGAGATCGGGAGAACTCTAACCTGTTCAGGAGCAAGCCATAATGGAAATGCGCCTGCGAAGTGTTCGATCAAAATTCCCATGAATCGCTCCATGCTGCCAAACGGAGCACGGTGGATCATCACAGGGCGGTGAGGGGCGTTGTCTGCTCCCGTGTAAGTCAGTCCGAAGCGTTCCGGGAGAACGTAGTCGAGCTGAACGGTGCCCAGTTGCCATTGGCGACCGAGGCAGTCGCGTACGATGAAGTCGGCCTTTGGCCCATAGAATGCAGCCTCGCCGGGGGCTTCTTCAAACGGCAGGGCCATTTCCAGAAGTACGCTGCGGATATCCTCTTCGGCCTGTCTCCAGAGATCACCAGCGGCACCGGCGTATTTCGGGTCGGACGGGTCGTGCTTTGATAACCTTAGCTTATAGTCATTCAGGCCAAGGCTTTTGAGGACGAACTGGGTCAGTTCCATGGTGGCTCTGAATTCGTCGCGAACCTGATCGGCGGTGCAGAAGAGGTGGGCGTCGTCCTGAGTGAAGCCTCGGACGCGTGTCATCCCCGAAAGTTCGCCCGACTGTTCGTATCGGTAGACCGTACCAAATTCAGCCAGACGCACAGGCAGATCGCGATAGCTTCGCGGCTGGGCGGCAAAAATCTGGGTGTGGTGCGGGCAGTTCATTGGCTTGAGCAGATACTCTTCCACCACGGCCCGCTCTTCGATGTAACCGATCCGGGCCGGTGCATCGAGTGTCCAGTAAGGGCCTGGTTCGATGTGGCTTTCGGCGAGCAGCTTCTTCTGGGCTTCGTCGTCCAAGGTGCCTTTTTCCAAGCCTGCCACAAGGGTTACGGCAGAATCGTTGAGCATCTTGATGGTCGGGAACTGGCTCTCACGATAGTAAGGGTAGTGGCCCGATGTGCGGTAAAGATCCACTTTACCGATGTGCGGCGTGTAGACTGGCTGATAGCCACGCTTGAGGAGTTCGTCTTTCAGGAAGTTTTCGAGAACGCCCCGAACGATGGCACCTTTGGGCATCCAGAGAATCAGGCCAGAACCGACCAACTGGCTGATTGTAAATAGACCTAACTCTTTACCCAAGCGACGGTGATCGCGTTTTTTGGCCTCTTCCAGATGGGCCAGGTGTGCGTCCAGCTCTTTTTTATCGAAGAAGGCGGTGCCATAGACTCGCTGAAGCATGGGGCGATCGGTTTTGCCCTTCCAGTAGGCTCCGGCGATGGAGACCAGCTTGAATGCGCCGAGTTTGCCTGCGTGTGGGATGTGTGGGCCACGGCAAAGGTCCACAAATTCGCCTTGTCGATAGAACGACAGAATGCCGTATTTGTGAAGCTCTTCCGTAATGTGTTCCACTTTATAGGCTTGGCTTAAACCGTCACAAAATGGGATGGCCTCTGCAACAGGCAGGCTGAAGCGTTCAAACGGTTCGGCGGCCGTAACAATTTTGGCCATTTCCGCTTCGATGGCTGGGAAGTCGTCTTCCGACAGGTGTTTGCCAGGGATATCGACATCGTAATAAAAGCCGTTTGTGGTGGTCGGGCCGAAAGCGAGTTTAACGCCTGGGTAAAGCCTCATGATGGCTCTGGCCATGATGTGGGCGGTGCTATGGCGGAGCACGTCGAGCGATTCACGATCGCGGGTGGTCAGCAGTTTCAGTTCAATCGTTTCGCCAGTGGATTCAGAGGACTCAACCAGTGGGCGGTCGAGATCGACGATCCGACCATTGGCGACGGCGGCGATAGCGGCCTGAGCGAG
>CAMCFM010000179.1 GCA_945874095.1 Candidatus Kuenenia stuttgartensis | reverse complement strand
CCCTTGCCTTGAAGTATAACCCACATCACCGGCCCTACAACAAGAAACATTCCAGCCAGACTGCCGGGCAAGGGAAGTTTCTGTCGGTAAAGGATGTCGAACATCAGGGCCATCGCAACCTGACTCATGCCGATGACAGCCACTCGTGGTGCTGATCCGGCTGCATAGGCTTTGGTCAGAAATATCTGGCCAATGGTGCCTGTGATACCAACCCCAAAAAGTAACAAAACCGTGACAGGATCGGCCATGGACTTCCAATCCACCGGATGTCCCAGCAAAATCACTGGGATCATGATCAGAGCCGCCACACCTGAAAAGTGAGTCACCACAGCCCTCGGATCGATCTGGCCCAACCGGTTCAGGCCCATCATGGCAACGGCTGTAAAGGTGGCCGCCGCCAGAGCCGATGCAAGTGCTGCCCGATTGCCCTCCATATGGGGCTGCTGAATCAGAACAACGCCGACAAGGGCGGATGCGATGGCGATAAGTATGGAAGGTTCAACCGTTTCGCCCCAGATCAAAAAGCCGATCAATACGATCCAGAGCGGATAGGTGTTCGTAAGCGTAAGCACATCAGCTACAGGGAGATGCGACAATGCATAAAACGTGCTCATCAGACTCAGAGTGCCGGCAATCGACCTGAGCCAGAGAATTCTCGGACGAAACAGGACCAGCTTGGCACCGGCCATTCGTGCCAGCATCAAGGCCACAAAAAAGCTGAAGATTGTTCGCGACTGTGCAACAATCCGCCAGTCGCAACGTGGCCCAAGTGCATTCGCCATCCCACCCATCAAAGTGAAGCTGAATGCTCCACAAATCATCCACAAGGCTGGGTTAACGGTAGACTTGTGTGGATTCCTGTCTCCTTCGTTACAAGATCTGCTGATGGAGTCCTCATGTTCCTTTTGGTCGGACGATCCATCTGCAATCGGCAATTTGCCTTCACTTAAAACGAACTCATCTTTATCTGTAGTAACCAGTTCCGGCTTGTCGTCCATAGGTCCTTAAACCACAATCCGGGCCTGAATTCGATCCGTTCACAAGCCGCCTCATGTCAACACACGAAACCTGGCAGTGAGCATGTCGTTCAAAAACCCAGTCGATCCTAAGGCTATCATCCCCCATCTGGTCCATCGACGTCAAAGGCCCAGTGCAAATTATCCTTCAAAAAAGCGATTTACGAATTCAAATCTCCTCGATTTTCATTGATTCGGCGCTGGAGGATCAGCCTTGAATCTCTCCAATGGCGACGCACTGTCCTGCCACTCACCTCCAGAATCTCGGCCACTTCATCTGACGTAAAGCCACCGTAATACATCATTTCAAACACATCCTGCTCGAATCTTGGAAGACTCTCTACAGACTCGTGAAAATCGACCCATTCCTCAATCGTGATCGGTGCTCCGGAGTTAAACTTCGTCCGCGAAAGATCATCCTCTGTGGCCTGGCTCAAGTCGATCGCCTTCGGATCGGATTTGATCTTTGTGGCCCAACCGTTTGGCCCATATAGGGTTCGATAAGAGTCGATGATCACGCGCCGGAGTTGCGTGAGCATAAGGTGAAACAAGTGCGACCTGTCAGTGATATCGATCTTTTCGCACGCCTTAACCATCCGCAAAAGCACTTCCTGAACGATATCGTCAGGATGCACCCATCGCTCAAGTTTGGGGTTATGGCGAATCACCAATCGCGCAGCCTTCTCCAGTCTGGATCGGGCCATTGTGATCAACACCAAGATTTCCGGCTTCGTCAAATGTTCGTCCATACATAGTCTCCCACCTACGAAAGCGGGCGGACCGGGTGATTTAGGACAAGGATCAGAATTTTTTTTCAAAATATCGCGTAAACACGGCGCATCTTTTCTGTTTTGGAGACGTTTACAACAAAAGTGATAGGCTCATGCCGAATTACAGGGTCGCGGCAATCAATTTGATCTAGTTTTAGGGCCAATGGCCTGCCCCATACCGCCAGCCTTGGGAAACGCCCAAGGTACGCGTAAGCCAATAACAGTTAACACCTTACCACCCACTAGTTCTAAAAGCCAACCACAGCTTACTTTGCATCGTCCGATGCCTGGATCACGTTTCTCCAGTCGAACACGCCTGTAAATTTTGCCAGGATATTTCCGTATTCGTCTACCAGCATTGTGACTGGTAATAATGATAAATCTGTAGAAAGTTTGATGCCGTTATCTGAGTCCGTCAGGCTCTTCGATTTTATCACCTTTGAGTTTAGAAAGTCTTGGACATTTGTAGGGCTGGGCTCGTCAACGCAGATCAACTGATACCCGTAACCAAGACGCGATAAAACCGATTGGATTTCAGCCGTTTCAGGCAGTTTCTCAACACAGATCGCACAATGAACACCCCAGGCCAGGACAAACTGAAGTCTTGTTTCGGATTGCGTGGCTGTCTTTAATATCTCTGAAACCGTCACTTCCGGTCGATCTCCGTCTGTTGAACCCAGCTTTATGCCTGGTTTTAACCTGTCAGAACTCCATTGCCAACCAAACCGATCCACAAGATCCTGAACCCGTTTTCGTTGTGAATGATTGTTTGGAATCCGAGCCGCAGGCGGGGCAAGTGTCTCAACATATCGGATCAGATTCTGACGGTCAATTTCGCCAATGGTCGATCCAAATGCCGCCATGGATGTCCCGGGAACCCCTTTATTTAACATTTGTTCGATCGTAACCGACCTGGCATCTGACTTCCAATCCGTACTTGTAAAATCACGGGGTCGGGCTGCCCCGGCCAAACCCGCTGATTCAGGGCCATCTCCACGACCTTCCAGACCGTGGCAACGGGCACAGTTTGATAAATACAATAAACGCCCTGGATGATCTTTTGGAGCAGATCTTTCGATGTTTGTCAGACTCGAAGAAACAGTTGATTGAACTGGCGTTTTTGAATTCGAGGTCCAGACACCGGCTGTAAGCCCAATCAGCAAGGCTGGAATGGGTATCCACCAGTGCTTCATTTTTTTGGGAGATGCGACATTCATTTTGATGAAACCCCAACGCCAGAAATTTCCGATATTTTCCCAACAGGAGTCATCTCTGAAAAGTCGACACGTTGGATACGGACCGATTTGCCTTCTGGACCACCCAACTCCGTCCAGGCAACAACTACAGAATTCTCGACGATTGCAATCGCCGGATTTCTTGGGAGTCTGTCTGAAGGTGATTTCAAGTCAATCCTGGTTTCGATTGCATTTTTGCCTGATGGTCGATGTAAAACGACAATGCCGCGCGATGGTCCTGATTTATCCGGTTCTGGCTGATGATTTCCATGCATTCCGACCATTTTTAGTTCTGACTGATCCCACGAGATCACAATCCCGCCACGGTGATCTGAAATGACTCGGGAATGGCTCTGAGCGCCTTCCAGAGTCGGTGTCACTGGACTTGTCTTGATGGTACTTTGATGATTAGCCGATTCCATTTCACTGAGAAAGATCCGGGGCTTCCCGTCTTTGGCATCCATCCAGGTAGAATAAACTTTTTCGCCGATATTTGTCATGGAAGGGCCATCATGCGGGCAACCTGCGAAGTTCCAGCCCCTGTTCGAAAGTGCAAGTGGTGAAGAGTTTCGATCGCCTTTGACACTTCCTACCCAGATATCGCGAATATCGGCGACATTATTTCGAAATGCATAGAGAGTCTCATCTGCTGATCCGGAAACCACAGCAACATCACAACACGGGCAGACCCCTTTACCCTCAGGGCCTTCAAATACAAGTCTGGGGGATTCAAATCCAGATTTATCCGGTAATTCACGACTCACAAAAACTTTCGGCCCTCCGCCCGATGAGCTTGCGGAAGGCTTTTTCACGGTCGTACTTTCGGTTTTTACTGGATTGTCGAGCCATGCAGCCAGAATTCTTCCCTGACTGTCAGATGATAGTGTAATAAAACCTGGACGATTTGTTTGAGTCCCACCAATGGCTCGCGGAGGGCTGAAATGCAATCCACCGTCCGTCGATTCAGAGACATAAAACGCGGCTTTGGGGCCACCATTCAAGGCCTCAACCCATCCCAGAATCATCCGATCACCAGCCATGATCAGACGCGGTAGAATATGGGTCGAAAAAGTCATCGGAGCACGTGCCGGCTTCGATTTTTCTTCAGTTGGTTTTACAGAATCCGCATTCGAGTTCCCTCCACCTGAAACGTAAGCGTAAACGGGCACTTCACGCCAGGGTTTTGGAGAGTCAAAATTGCGACCTCCATCAGTCGATCTGGTGATCCAGAGAGTCCGACTTGTATTCCCAGAATCAGGCTTGGTCGAAGAGGCCCAGGCCAAGACCACAGCGTTATTTTTCGCGTCGGCGACGATAGATGGATATTCACGATCCAATGGGATATCCGCTGGTGTCAGCGGGAATCGAATTTCTTTCGTGCTGCTGGACTCTGCTGAAGGTATTGATTGGGCACCCTGAGGAGGTGTCAACACCACTGTAGAGCGTGCTCCCATGAACCATTGGGCCACAAGAAAACCACAGATCATGGAGAATGCCGCGAGTGTGTATGTCGATTTATTCATGATTTCAGAAATATCCTGTTTTGGATCCGAAATGGTGGTTGTGGCTGATTGAACTGGAGGGCTTTAAATGACAATTCAGGCAGATTCTCAGTAGGTGTCTGCCGACAAAACTTCTCCACCATTTCGGGTCGCCAGTGATCTCCACGTAGCAATTGCAATCGAATCTTTGATAAATCGTACAGATCCATCGCAGAGTGCAATATTAATACCGCCGGGATGTGCGCTACGGGCGGCGGTGATCGCTTTGGCACGGCCAGGATTGGTACAATCCGGACTTTTGCTATTCGGCGTGTAATAGTGATTATAAGTGGCCAAAACAAATGAGCCACGAAACCACTCCCGACCACGATCGCCCACCCACGAAGTGCTGGCATTGCAATTAGCTTCGGTGGTATCAGTTGCCGAAGTTCCAATGGATGCAATATGAGTTCTTACATTAATTTTTGAAAGCGGGATGCCCGTGAGATCCTGACCGTTGCCTTTCAGGGTTTCAGACATGGCGACAGTGTTTGAGAGACCGTCGGAAATCTCGTTAAAACGAATGCTGACCCGGTCATAGAAAATCCCATCTGGCAGGCGAGGTCCTGCATCAATTTTAAAACTGCCGCCGTTAAAGCTACCTGTACCGGCATTTCCCACGAAATTCGTGGAGCCATATTGAGGTACAATCCTGTCAGATTTCGGGTCGCTGGGGCATAGAAAACTCGAAGGCTGGGCAGAAACTCCCGTGATATTCGAGTCGCCCGAGACACCTGCGGTTGTAAAAGGCGGGAAGATAAAATTGATCGAATTATACATCGCATTCTGCTCCATATAGGGCAGTAATTGAGCGAGGCTTGACCAGAGGTGAGGATAACTGGTACGGCCAGGCGGCAGCAGTGCGTTTGCATTTTCGTAGGTATGCAACGAAAGACTGATTTGCTTGAGATTGTTCGTACACTGGATACGTCTGGCAGCCTCGCGAGCCGATTGCACAGCGGGCAGAAGCAACGATATCAAGACGGCGATGATTGCAATCACGACCAATAATTCGATCAGAGTGAAAGCTTTACGCGAACGCGAATTGGATTTCTGATTCATGGATGAAAGGCGGTTCATCGTGGAGTTCTTTCTGATAAACAGGATGATATGACAGGTTTGGAGCAGGATCAGGCTGAATAAGTTTGATCCACCACAAACAATTTATGGTGAAGCTGCAAACTTGCGAAACCAAAACACATGGCAAGCCATATGAGTCTTGTGGTTTCCACAACGCGACTGATCCAGTTGTTTTTTTAAATAAACAAAAAAGCAGGAGGGGGAGGATCGGGCGGAGCTTCAAAATAAGACTGAGGCCATGGGTTCATTAAGGCCAGAAATTTCGATTCGCCCTGATCACCGGTCCAATCAGGGATGATCGAGAGGCAGGCGTTTTGAGATGAGTGAGTTCCAGAAACGCCTGATTCTTGATTTCGAAACGGGACAGGCAAATTTCCAGAGGGTGACATCTGACAGCCGCAATCGGATTTTGACTTGGTCCGTAATTCAGGCGGAATGTCGTTGTCTTGGGAAGACTGAGCTTCGACTGGCTTTCCAGCACAGCAACAACGTGTTTTGCAAGCCATTCCACAGGCACAGTTGTGGGTCGTATCGGTCAGATCAAAATTTTGGACCGAATGGTTCGATGTGGTGTTAACAGGACTAAGATGATCAGCCCTCTGAGCGAGAATCGAACCACCCAACAAACTGATCAGACAACACCCAATCGATAGAAACAGCGCCGTTTTTAACGGGCTTTTTGCACTATCATATGATGAGTGGAGACTGGGAGAGGTCATCTATTTGGGCGAACGATTGTCAGTGAATGCAGGAAGGTTCAGCGAGTCTATCAATAAATCTTACCATAAACCAAAGAAGAAATCACGCATATTATGAGAGACAAAGTCCGGCATGT
The DNA here is from genome assembly GCA_945874095.1 of Candidatus Kuenenia stuttgartensis. Lineage (GTDB taxonomy): Bacteria > Planctomycetota > Planctomycetia > Isosphaerales > Isosphaeraceae > QWQI01. Next base: position 1,387 of record CAMCFM010000179.1, on the reverse strand, counting down.
CAGGTGACGCGGACTACGTAAGTCGTTATCTGGGTTCAATAGATGCCTCCTCAGCGAATCGTTTCTACGAATCTCCGCCTGTATGGATTGTCGGAATTATGCCGAAGTTTCTGGTAGTGATGGCCGATAATTAGGATATGGGCAGAATTCGAACAATGCTCTAAATGCAAGCAAGTGCCTGTGATTTTGGGACATAGGTGATTGTTGCAGAGATAGAGTTTCGAATTCGGTCATGAACCCTATAAATAGGACAAGGGCGAGTCACGTCCTGGGCAAGGAGACCAGCAAGATGAAGAATCAGAAGCGATGGATCGCGGCAGCCTTAGCGATGGGCGTCGGCTTTGGGTCAACAGGCCAGGCCTGGGCCGCTGGCGGACTGTTTGGGAATGGTGCTTCGAAAGCGTCACAGACTGGGCAGGTCACCAAGCCTGTTCAAAAGCCTGATCACACACATGATGATGTGCAGCAAACGGTTGCGAATGTTGGCGACCAGACTGCAGAAGGCACTGTGATCAGCGTGACTCCGGTTTACACTCCAGGCGAAGAGCCAGGTAAAGCGAGCTTTGATGGGACACGTGGCGATGCTCGTGCTCAACAGATGAATCCAGTGAATCAAGGCTTGGGCAGACCAGGACAAGTGACTTCCGAACCGTCCCCAATTGGTGTAGTTCAAACGAATTACAGCAATTCGGCTGGACGCCCTGGCCCGAACCCGAACATGCCAGTGGATGTGATGGCACACGGCCGTTCTGCTGGAGCAGGCATGGGCGGAATGCAGCCAGGAATGATGCCTCCAGGCCAGATTCCGCAAGGGCCTACGCCGAACATGGGCATGAAGCCACCTCGACGTGGTTTGATGGGTTTGCTGCGTCCGAAGAAGTCGGCCGCTCAGGATCCATTGGCTGTGTTTAACATGAGCGCCTCTGAGCGATCCATGCATGCCGCAATGCCAGTCGGCCCACAACCTGGCCGAGCACCAGTCTCAAGCCTGCCCCCATCAGCCGTATACGGCCAAAAACCAGACCATTGATTCTGTAAACGATCAAGAGAACTGTGACGCAAGCCATGAAAGGGCAGGCCAAGTGCCTGCCCTTCTGGCATTTAGGGACAGTTGGGCATGCTTGATCCGGTTCATCGATTTAGACATCTGAGACGATATCAAGTGATTTCAGATCGAGGTTAGTCTGGCGAAACGGTCGGCATGCAGATAAACTACGGTATAGTCAGACGAATGGTTGGTTCGCTTTGCGGGTTCCGAACTTCTGGAATCAAGCCACGAAACGGCGAACGAAAACGACAATTTTGAGGTGACGGACGTGAGCCAGCAGGGTCGAACACCAGTCAAAATCGCGGTTCATGGTGCCGCTGGCCGAATGGGCATTCGGAT
>CAMCFM010000178.1 GCA_945874095.1 Candidatus Kuenenia stuttgartensis | reverse complement strand
ATTCAGGCAGGCGGAAACATTGGCTCCATTCAAACTTATCTGGGTATCAACCAGACATCGTTCGTGGCCGGTGGCGATATCGGGCCTTTCAAGATCAACTTTGGCGACTTCGCCAACGCCTTCGTCCGGGCCACGAATATCAAGGATATCAATGTCATTGACGGCTCGGTTCAGGCCACATCTTTTGTTGCATCCAATGATATTGCCAATATCACCACATTCGGGAGCCTTCAAAGCTTCGGAATGAGCGATGTGAGCATCGTGGCCAAGCGGAATATTGGCCAGATCACTTCGTCCACCCACCAGGGCGATGGGATGTATCAGGTCAAGATTGACGCTGGCAAGGACATTACTGGCGTCACTGGAAATACTTACGGCCAGTTTGGAACTCTGTTCGGCTCAGGCATTTTCCAGTCGAATATCGTCGCAGGCGGTAACATCGGGCCAGTTCTGGGCTATTCTTCAGGCGGTACGGGCATTCAGAGCTCGACGGTTGTGACTCGTCCGCACATGGCTGTGGATGGCAAAATTGACCGCACAGTCGGAAGTATTGCTTCGATCACCGGCGATGGCTGGATTGATGGTCTCTTGAACGTCATCGCAGTGGCTCACACGAATATCGGAGCGATCACGGGTAAGTCGATCAACACGGGAACAGATGGTGCCGGCGGCGGTTCCGGTATCAACGGCGGTTCCTATGATGCCAACTACGGCAGTATCGGCCAGATTATCGGCGAAGGCAGTGCCACGGCTGGCTGGGGAATTCAGCTCACCCGCTTCCAGGCGACAGATAAGGACGACGGCGGAATCCTGGGCATCACAGCCTCAGGCAATGCCAATGGCTTGGGTGCGATGAGCCAGACGGACGTCTACGCTGCCAAGATTGGTTCCATCGTCGCTGTGGTACACGGTGGCCTTGATGGGATCGGGATTGACGGTGGCCAGATTCGTGCCTATTGGGGCAACATCGATTCGATTTACGTCGATGTACGTTCAATCAACGGCGTGGGCTTGCAGGATACGATTGTCCGGGCCTCGCTCGATATCAGCGAAATTAACATCACAGCCTTCAACAATTCAGCCATCCTCCGGGGCGACTTCCAGGCCCGTGGAAACTTTGGCCCGATTTATGCCGAATCCACCAAGCTGGGTAACGCGATTGACTCCTCGATTTTCGCTGCCCCAGGTCGCACCTTCTTCATGACGGACCCCAACAAGGACCCTTACGGCAGCTTCAGCACCATCGAGGCTGTGGCCGCCGGTTCGGCGATTACGGACAGTGCGATCTCAGCTTCGACCTTCACGGCGATTGGCGATATCGGCCTGATCACGGCCAGATCTCGTGGAGCTTTTGGTATCACCGGCTCGACCTTTACAGCCGATTCCGATGGCAATTACGACCCGAATTCGGTCATCCCTGATGAGCTTCGCGGCAATATTGCAGGCATCGTGGTGGAAGCGGCTGGACGAAACCTGCTTTCTTCGACAGGGATCGACACATCCACTTTCTTGGCGGCCAACATTGGCGACATCACTGTCGATGTGACAACGGTTGAAGGCGGCGATGGGATCAGCGGCTCGACCTTCACAGCCCAGACCTCAGTCTATGATGGTAACGGCAACTACAATAACACCGGTTCGATTGGCAATATCACGGTTAAGAATGCTGCCGATCAACTTGGAGTTGGCGAAGGCATCTTCACGAGCAGCTTCTCGGCTGGGCCAGCTGGCAAAGGGATTGGCAACATCACGGTGACGTGCGTCAGCGGAGCAGGTATCAGCACCTCGACCTTCGATGCCAGTGTCCTCGCTACAGATATTGATCAAGACCTTTACAAGTCGAAGATCGGCAATATTACCGTCAAAACTGGCCGGAATAACAACTTTACGCTCTTACCATCAGGCATCGCACTTTCCACCTTCACGGCTGCCGCTGGGATTGGGAATATCACGGTGGACTCAGTCGGAACGGGTATTACCGGCTCTGTCTTCGTGGCTGACTTCGACTGGACATTCAACAATAATGTCGAAGGCAACATTGGCAATATCACCGTACGCGTGCCTGGTCGATTTGGCAGCGGAGTGGTTGCAAGTCTCTTCTCTGGATCGAATATCGGCAATATCTATGTGAGTCTGGCCGATATGGCCGCTCAGGGTATTGCGGGAATTGGTCTGAGCAGTTTCACGGCCTTTAAAGGCTCGATTGGGAATGTCACAGTGATTCACTCCCAAACCGGTCTGCCATACACTCTGGGCCTGGGATATGCCATTCTGACATCCACCTTTACGGCCCAGACGTCGATTGGTGCCATTAACATTCAGGGACGCACTCTAGGCGCTGTCTTTATCGTCAATGGCCAGATCGTGCGTGCCCAGTCGTTCAGGTCGGCATCCATCAAGGCGGCATCTGTTCCGGTCGGTTCGATCGGGCCAGTGAATGTGATCGCTGAAGGCAACACCGATCTTTCGTTCCAGACGAATGGGGCGATGGGTGACATCGTCTTGAATAATGTACCAGCCACAGCCACATTGAATCTCAATATCACGGCGGGCGCAGGGGGCAACGTCCTGGTCAATGCCAACCCCGGTGACAAGCCGGCTCTGGCCCTGACATCGACCGGGACCTCGTTGGGGAACATCACCGCACCTGGCAATTTGACCCTCACGGCCAATGCTCTTCAATCCGTCGGTTCGATCCTCGTGGGCGGAAACGCTGTTCTCAAGGCCGCAGCCCTGACCACGGCCGGAAACCTCAACGTGACTGGCAGCCTGAACCTGAATCAAGGCTTACCAGCTCTGTCTCGGATCGGCACCTTCAAAGCGGGTTCGCTCTCGGCGACCAACAAGCACCTCATGATTGGCTCCAAGTCCATCAAAGGTTCCGTCATCGGGGCCATCCAGATTGGTTCGATCGCCAAGGGCAAAGGCCTGTATGAATTCGCCTTCAGCCTATACACTGGCACACCCAACGCCGTGATTGGTGGCAAGTCGGGCACTGCCAAGACCGGTGCAGGTCTCAACTTAAACGGTGCCAAGTTGATTCTGACGCCCGGCCTCACCGTAGCCAAAGTCAAGGTGGCGAAGGCCAAATCAGTCGCCAAGACCAAGTAATTGCCGTTTCAAGTGGCCAGCCCCGCTTAAGGGCTGGCCCTTGTCATTCCTCAATAAATCAGCTTACTCAGGTCTTCAAAGGCGGCAGAATAAATGAACGACTTTCGAGTCAAAAATCAGCGGCGAACAAGCCTTTTTACGGAAATGCTTGAATCCCGGCAGCTACTGACAATCAGCCCCAGTCAGGCGATTGTGGGCTCTTTTATGGGTAACCAAGCCGTAAAAGCGGCTTCAATCAGCCAGCCTGATCTGGCCAGCGTGGCGGTTGTCCAGCAGGGCGATCCGCTTCTGGGCTATCAGTTCACACTCATCCCCAATCAGCGGGCCTATGGCTATGTCCTGACTCAGGCGGGTCGGGCCTTTGGGGCGGCCATTCCGGTCAAAGGCATCGATGTACCGGTCGGCGGAACTCTGCAATTGCAGGTTCTGACCGGACTGACTTACTGGAGTGGCAAAGGCCAGCCGAATTTTGCCCCGGTGATCGGCAATGTCGAACTCAATCTGAAGGTCTCTGGCCAGGATGTTCGCGTTGGCGTAAACACCGACAAAACCTTCAGCCCCTACAACGGTTACGTCAGATTACCTGTGAATATCGGAATCTCCGGCGGCCTGCCGATTGACCGAACCATTCAGGCGTCGATCGGCGTAGGCGGTTCACGCGAATTCTTTACGAGCTATGGAGCCAAGCCTGGGATCTATGCCTTTACAGGCATGTGGACTGACGACAATGCCAAGGGCATTCGTGACTCCGACCCAGTCACGTTCCTTTTCCGTATCGGCAATGTTTCCGATCAAGCTCAGAATGCAGCACTTGAGTCGTTCACCGCACCATCTACCCAGCCAGTCGCTGTGGTGGATGTCGTGCCTCAAATCGTCGAACCAGAATTCATCGGCAACACGTTTCTCAGGCTTAATGTCCAGTTCTCAGCTCCCGTGACAGTTCAGGGGCGGCCGCCTCAGATACCGATCACAATCAATAACATCACTCGCTGGGCTACTCTGGAACGTAATACCCCATCAGTGAATACAACGAATCTCTCATTCGTTTACACCCCCACAGTCAAAGAGAGGTCGACAAACGACATCGTTTTGGGCAGATCCATCAAAGTGGATACAGGAAGTTCCATTCGTTCAGCCGGTGGAATCAAATCGATCCTGAGCCTTCCGAAACAGTTTGTCAGCAAAATCTCAACAGGCCCTTATCTGGCGTTCCAGACAATTTCAGGCGACATCACCAAAAACACAACACTCAAGGCCGGAACGACTTATGTCATTGACGGCGAAGTGCATGTCCGCAAGAACGTGACACTGACGATCGAGGACGGTGTCTCAGTCGGAATCCGCAACGGACGCAGGCCCATCACCAATCTACTGGATGCCTCTGCTCTTGTCTTCGACAGTGGCTCAAAGCTTGTAGTGGGTTCCACTAAAAATCCCGGAACGGCCTACTTCAAAGCGATGGACCTGAACAACCGTGACATCCCTTACGCCGACAACGGCGGTGTCTTCTTCCTGGGCACCTATAAAAGTGGTTCTCGGAAAGGCATTTCAGTCGATGTCTCGCAAACCAGAGGCCTGAAAAGCTCGTTCACGGCCGCCAAACTCGTCTTCTCCTACTGTGGCCGAACCGACCCGCTCGGGCGAAATGGCGACAAATTCGGTGGAGACGACATGGACGCCATCTCGATCGTCGGCATGGGTCCGACCGAGTGGAAAATCGGAGCCGTCGAGAGCCGATTCTCAGGCAACAACGGCTTTGACGTGACAAACTCGAGTTTTTCCATGGCCAGTGTTGTTGTGTCGGCCTCGATCGAAGACGGCCTGAATGTGACCAGCAGCAACGTCACAATCACGAACAATCTCAGCATCGAAATGACAGCCAGTCAGGCCAACGATCGGGAACTCTTCGACCTCGAAGCCGACGACGGTCGCTCCACAATCATCGTAAACCAAAGGGCTTTCGTAAACCTTCAAGGCTATCTCGGCGGTCAGTACGACGAAGTGACCATCACCTCGCCAGACCTCCCAAAGCAGCCCAAGACTCGCCAGTGGTATCAATTTACAGGGTATCTGACCAAAGGCTCCGCCCGGATCTGGACTCGTGTGGATTAATTCATGAAACACATTCCAAAACGGCATCGGCTAACGCTTGAACCACTTGAAAACCGCCAGTTGCTCGCCGGAAATATCTCCATAGAGACCAGCGATGGCAATCTGGTCATCCTGGGAGATGCCCTTTCAAACAGGATCAGTATCCGGCAGACAGGCTTGGGGCAGTTCACAGTCACCGGCAACGATGGCGAACAGTTCCGTACCCCCGGCGGCCTGTATCAGAAAACCCCTGTGAAGGTTTCAAATGTGCGTGGCGGACTGCTTGTATCTCTTGGCAGTGGAAACGATTCCGTGCAAATCCAAGGGCTTGGAAGTTCGCGTCCAATCGGCGCTTTCGTCACAGTTCTGACTGGCCCTGGGAAAGATGAAGTCGCGATCAGTCAGCTTCAAACCGGCGGTTTGCAATATCCGCCGCAAATCAAAGTGCCGGCCGAACTCAACCGGCAGAGAAATGCGATTGGAGAATCTGCTTACTGGAACGCCACCACACCCGGCTCGATTACGATCGACACGGGCGCAGGCGATCGGGCCTCTGACAAAGACACCGTGGCCTTGCAAGGCATCAACGTAGACGGTCCGACCATAATCAACACAGGTTTTGGAGCAGATCAGGTCAAACTGGATGGGATAACCGGCAGACAAGCTGTCATGAACACATCGGCCGGTTCAGACCGAGTGGAGCTTGCCCAGCAGGCTCCTGTCTCGTTCGACACACTGAATATGAACATGGGCGACGATAACGACTATGTAAATATCGGTACAGGCCCATTTCAATTGACCAGCATCAATACAAGCCGTTTTGATGGTGGTCGTGGCGTGAATATCCTGACCGGCTATGGCAATCTCGACCCAAAAACACGCAAACGCCTGATCGATCCGAGACTTACAGGTTTTCTGGTAGATCCAGCTCGACTTGCAGTTTCGGCGCAATAAGGGTTGGTACTACAGTTGAAACATCCTATTTTAATGGTTTTGCTTCAGGGCCAAATTCCCGTCCCATACCAGCGAGGGCCATCTGGCCCTCGCCACTTCGCCTTGGCTTTAATTTGCATAACGAATCAAACCCTTTTTACCCAAGGTTTAAATCTGATTAGACAAAGGCTTGCAACAAAATGATGAAACTGGTGAGAAATTCAACTGTTCTATTAAGGCAAAGAGCTTTTCCGACCAGACTTAATTGCCAGCCCAAACGGCTGTTTAATTCCATTTTGCATCATCAGGATATCGCCGTTTTGATTGATTCTAGAAATACTCTTTGTCTCATAATCCGAACAATACATATTCCCTAAAGAATCAAACGCAATATCCACTGCATTGCCAAACCCAGAAGCAAAAAGATTTGCAACTCCTTCTCGATCTATCTGAAAAATAGTACCGTTGTGATTCGCAGAAAAAAGAGTGCCCGAAGCATCAAACCTCAAGCCCTGTGGTCCTGCCTCGGCTGGCAAGACGGCAAAAGTCTCGACTTTTTTATCAGATGAGATTCTCAAGATCGAATCCGTTTTGGAATTTGCAACATAAAGCCAGCCTGAAGTATCGAATGCCAATCCATAGGGATATGCCAAACCATTTGACAAGAACTCACTTGTTTTACCGTCAGGGGTAATCTTTGAAATCGTATTATTGTTGCTATTGGCGACGAACAAATTTCCTGACGGATCAAATGCAAGACCGCGCGGGCCATTCAATCCTGAAGATGCAAAAACCGTGATTGATCCATCCTGCGTGATTCTACTGATCGAATTCGTCCAGAAACTCGAAACAAAAAGATCCCCATGGGAATCGAATGCAGCATATTGAGGTGTTATAATCCCGCCGTAAAATGTAAAATCTGAAGACTGCAACGGATTCCTGCAGACAACACCATTATCAATCACATCCGCAATAAATAACGAGTCTTTGCCAATGAGATCGATCGCTTCCGGAGATTCATACGATCTGCGAGTCCCAGCTTTACCAGATACTTTTGAAAACTTAGGAGAGAGAATCATCGGAAATTCTGATTCCAGAATTAAATCCAAGCCGGCATTTTCTTGTGCTCGATTTCCTCTATTTTGCGAACCTCCACTGAAATTTGAGAACATGGTGTAACTAGATATCAAAAGAATAACTGCAATGACACATGCACCTGCAAACAAAAACTTGGATCTGCTCCATTTTTCTGATATCAAGTGATTTGCATGATTACCATTAAGAGTTGAATCTGACCTGGATTGTGTCTGCAACTCTTTGGCATCAGCAATCAGTTTTTTTAAATCGGGAGTCAATCCAAACCCCTCAGATAATTTCGCAATCTCTAAAGGACTTGAATATCGATCAGAAGGTTTTTTGGCGCACATCTTTTGAATCATAGTGCTGAACTCAATAGGTATGGACGAGTTCATCACATGTGCATCCTGAAAATCGTCGAGAGCATGAGCCATGACTTTTTGCAGTACATGGCGAGAATTGCTATTCTCAAATGGGGCCTTACCAGTCGCTAATTTATATAAAGTGCAACCCAGACTATAAATATCAGACCTGATATCTGTGGAATGTGCTTCGCGGGCTTGCTCTGGAGCCATATAATCAAGAGTTCCAAGAATCTGTACACTTTCTGTCAACGATTCATCGGTCACGTCAAACTGCTGAAGTATTGCCAATCCAAGGTCAATCAGCTTAATTTCTCCTGTAGGTGTCAAAATCAGGTTCGACGGCTTGATATC
>CAMCFM010000177.1 GCA_945874095.1 Candidatus Kuenenia stuttgartensis | reverse complement strand
CCTGAGCTGGTCGTGATGTTGGATGTTGCCACAAAGATACCGAAGGCGTGACTCGTGCCATTCGCCGCGGTGCCGGTGATCGTCACATTGCCTGCGCCGGTGGCCGAGATGTTGGCAGCGTTAACCAGAAAAACACCCCACGAATCCGTCCCCGTGCCGCACGAGGTGCCGTTGACCATGAGCGAGCCGGAGTTGGTTGTCACGTTGGATGTCAACACAAGGATACCGGAGGCGCTAGACGCCCCATTCGCCGCAGTTCCGGTGATCGTCACATTGCCCGTTCCGGTGGCCGATATGTTGGCGGATGCTTTCAGATAAACGCCCCTGGAGTACGCCCCCGTGCCGCACGAGGTGCCGTTTACCGTCAGAGAACCTGAGCTGGTCGTGATGTTGGATGTTGCCACAACGATACCGAAGGCGTGACTCGTGCCATTCGCCGCGGTGCCGGTGATCGTCACATTGCCTGCGCCGGTGGCCGAGATGTTGGCAGCGTTATCCAGAAAAACACCCCACGAATCCGTCCCCGTGCCGCACGAGGTGCCGGTGACCGTGAGCGAGCCTGAGCTGGTCGTGACGGTAACGCCGGATGCGGAGATGCCATAAGCTTGAGAAGAGCTCCCATCCCCGCTCACGCCCGTAATCGTCAAATTGCCCGCCCCGCCTGCTTGCACCTTGGATGATATCAGTTTCACCCCGGCATTGTCCCTACTCGAACTGCCCCGCCCATCAATCGTAATATTCCCGCTCGTGGTGTTCACATTCACGGCACCGTTGATCTGCACACCATCAAAGGTGCCTGTCTGATAGCTGCCGTCATTGGCATCAAGCATGATATCGCCTGCCGCTGTAGTGATATTGCCTGTGACGACAATATTCCGCCCCGTCAGGCTGATATCGCTTGAACTGTTTGCAGAGAGCGGAGAGGAGACGGTGATACTGTTCGAGGCGGTTCTCAAGCTCAGATCTGCACCATTGATGAACGATGTCGAATTGGCCACCGTGATGGTGCCATCAGAACCGTTGGAGAAATTCACAGTCAGACTATTTGCGAACCCGTTTGCACCGGAATCTTGAAAAGAAAACGAGGAACCGGTGTTGGCTGCGTTATTGGTGATCTGGATGAGACCGAGCCCAAAGGTAAGATTGCTGTAAATATAAAGTATACCACTGGTTGAATTGTTTAATCCACTATCGGCTCCAATAATGTTGAAGTCCGTGTTTGTCGTCAGTGTGTATTCACCGGCTGTAGCATTTGCCAGAATGGTAAGAGATTCGGAATCCGAATCGGTTTCTATCAGCAACTGACCAGAGCTGTAATTGACTGTCGCCATCAACCGCCGCTTTTCCAAAGACGTCTCAATAAACGAGAACGCAAATGCCCGCTTGGTGCGTTCGAGATTTTCTTCGCTGAACGGTTTGCGGATGGTCAGTGCAGAAACGCGCTGGGAGACACCACGACGAAGCCGGGCAAAAACATTATTCGAACGATCGGCCACCACCTGGGTGGGCACCCAAACGTTGGAATCGTAGTTCAGGATCCGATAAAGCTGAAGAACCGCCGCCGACTTCCGTTCCCTCTCATGGGCATGATCAACTGGGCTTTGAACCACGGCGAACCGGGCGAATAGGGATTGACGAATCTGACGGATCTGGGCGATGGTAGTGGTTTTCATGGGATCTCTTGGTGTATGAGGCTCATTAGAGCCACTTGAAGTATGAGTCGAACTGGATGTTGATTAGGCTTGCTTTATGCTCTGTTTAGACAAGAAGCCTGTAGAACTGGGAATGCAGGACACAAATATCGTATTCCGTTGGTGGAACTTTGCCGGCCAGCATGGCTCTGGTATTTCTTGAGCCGGAAGACAGAGAACAGGGGCTTGTCCAATCCAGTAATAGATATCGCAAGTCAAATTCATGTAGGAATTTAAGCGGTGTAGCGACATCGTTGATTTGGATCTTTCTCTCAAATGCTGATCGAGTTTAGTGGTGCAATTTCGGCTTGTTGGTTGCATCTCAGACTTCGTTCACTCTCGTAATCAAACCAACCCAACCTTTTTTGCAAAGGCCGAGCCAATCGCACTTCGACAGGAACCGTACCCATATAAACACCTGATTGACCGCCAAAACTCACAGTTTTGATGAAATAAAAAACAGGATTTTTTAACGCACTACCGCGTAGACGATTATGAACAATCAGATATGCCATTCTAGGAATGAGAGGATTCCTGAAAGCGAGATTTTCTCCAACTTGTACGCAGACATCGCATTGCGGACGCCCCCAATGTGCAATTCTCCAAATCTATGAAACTCAATTCGAGCCAATAGTCAGATTCTGAATCACAGTTGGAAATGATAAACTGTTGAACATGTAATTTGTGATTGAATAAGCCTGTTGGCATAGATCTTAGGATCAGGTCAAGAATAGTTTCCGCGTTTTAAGCGAACCGGGGCTAGCGCCAAGCCGACTGGCGAACTAGCCGTAGGGCTCTAGCCCCCGGTTTCGGCGTATATAAGAACTAAGCGTTTTCAGCCACCCCCACCATTTCTATAATACGGAACATATTCTTGGCCAGCACCTAAGTCATTGATATTAAACAATTTGTATTTACGACACGAATGGCTGTGCCCTCACCCCGTTGCTTTGCCGTAAGCCAATATCAAATTACTTCGATGCCAGAATCAGAATAACCGATAATTTTTTAAAAAAAAAGCCGCCCCTATTATGATCCATTTAGAGTTGACGGATAATTCGACGACTTGAGCGTCTCAAGCTCCATACCGATTCGATTTGATTTTTCAAGCTGCTTGGTTTTGATGTAAAAATTTTGCAGCTTAGAACCTGCGAGGATCTGAATGCGTTTTACTCCTGGGTCGGCAAAGTTTTGGGATTGGCCAAATGGTGGCAAACAAGGGTTCCGCCAGAGAGGTTCCAGAACAGCAATGGCCATTTCGGGTTTCTTCTGACTATCGTGAAGTTCAGCGAGTGCCAAGGCAGCATTGGTAGCCAGGTACCGATAGGATTCACTCTCGGGATTTGGCAAAGGTGTTTTTTCAAGAAGTTCCAGTAACCAGGTGTAAAGCCTAATGGCTTCGGCGTATTGCCCCAAATCGTCGTTGGCTCTGGCAGCATTAAATATTGAGAGGGTCAGTATTTCAGGCGAATCGGTATGGAGGTCAGAGCGTTTCAGGTAATCCTGAGAAAGAACAAGAACTTCTTTTTGGAATTGCTGATTGAGTTCTTTGAGGTGCGGGTCGGGCTTGATCTTGCTCAGAACGAGCATGTTGCCAATATTGTGCAAAACGTGAGAGCTGGCCTCAAACTGACTCCGCGCCATGTCACGTTGCCGGCGGGCCTCATTCTCGGCCAATTCTGCCTGGGTGGCCTTTTTTATGGCCATCTGCCCATTTGATGTCGCCCTTTGCAGTAGATCCGCCTGCACGTAAGCAAAAGCAATCACCCCGGCCGACAGGCTGACTAGCGAAGTCACTGTGACGATAATGGCTGCGGCCAAGTATCGGTTACGCCGGCACCATCTCCAGCTTTTCGCAAATACAGAGAGCGGGCGGGCATGAATCGGATTGCCTTTCAGGAAATTCTGCAGGTCGTTGGCCAGAGCGTAGGCACTTTGGTACCTCTGCGATGGTTCCTTCTCAAGGCACTTCAGACAGATCGTCTCAAGGTCTTTCGATAGCCCAGGCAAAAGAATCCGGGGGCTGACCGGAACATTCTCCTGAATCATCCTCAGCGTGATCGTGACACTGTCGGATTGAAATGGAGGCCGCCCGGTCAGGCATTCATAAAGAATCACCCCAAGTGCATACACATCGCTCTCTTCCCCCAGTAAGCCACTCCCACCAGATGCCTGCTCAGGAGACATATACGTAGGTGTGCCCAGCACCGTTCCCGTTTGAGTAAGCTGCGTATCATTATCAAAGAGTTTGGCCAGGCCAAAATCCGTGATCTTCGGTACCAGATTCGCTCGTTCGCCCAATTCACCATCATCGAATCGGCCAAACCTCTGATTCGCAATCAATATATTTGAAGGCTTCAAATCCCGGTGAAGCACACCCTTTTCGTGCGCATAATGCACGGCTAGAGAACAAGCCTCCAAGAGCTTCGCAGCGACCTTCGGGGCCAGTGGCCGTTTCCGCAACAGCTCACCAAGTGTGCCACCTTCAATCATCTCCATCACAAGATAAGGAATGCCGTCCTGATTCATTCCGAAATCGTGCAGTGGTACAATATTTTCATGCGAAAGCAGGCCCTGAATCCGGGCCTCTTGATTGAGTCGCTCCAGAACCCGGTGCTTAACCATCTGTGGACGGATAGTCTTCACTGCCACGCGTCGGTGCAAGCGGGCGTCAATACATTCATAAACTTCGCCGGTGCCACCATCGGCTAATAAGCGCAAAACGTTATACGGGCCAATACGTTTGGGCAATTGCCTGGGAAAGGATGATTTGAGCTGATCCAGAAAAATCATACCAGGATCGGTTGGGAGAACTCGATCTGATTTGTAGCCATCGGGGTGTTCAGATTTTGGTGAACTATTCAAGAAGTCGAGCGGTTGGTATTGCTCTTCCAGAAGTTGCACACATAACTCGCACAGGCCGAGATGTTCCTCGATCTGCTGGGTGTCGTACTCCTGCAGGCTATCAGAGAGATATTCCTGCAGACGATTCAGACTTGGGCATTCAGGCATTATCATAGGCCGGGGTTAAGTCGTGAGGGATCGTGGGAGACAACATCGAGATCCCCAGATTGTCAATTTCTTCGCGGATCAACTTGCGAACCTTATAAACCGCCGTATGGACAGCCCCACGGCTCACATTTTGCTGTTCAACGACCTGATCGACCGTTTTGCATTCCAAGTCGATCAATTCAAAGATACGCCACGTCTTTTCCCTAAATTTGGACTTGGCCTTGAACATTGCCAGATCCAGAATCTCCTGGTCGGCGATCGAGTCAAACAATGCCTCCAGATCCGTTCGGGCCATCTGATCGATCATCTGGCTATGTTTAAAATGCGCCAGCAGAGGATCATGCATCGGCCTTTCGAATTTCTTTTTGCTCGTCAGCATCTTCTGCCAGCAATGAAACGCGATCTCCTTAAGCCATGCGCGAAAGCCACCCAATGCTCGGCTTCGAAACACTCCAATTTTTCGGAAAACAACGAGCGTTGTTTCCTGAACCAACTCTTCGGCATCGTGATGATTGGCACACCACTGCATTGACCAAAAATAGAGCTTTGGACCATATTTATCAATGAACAACGCCCAAGAATCAGAGGACGATCCGCCCTCCGCCATGTGCATTATCAATGACTGATGCGTGTGTGAATCGGGAGAGTAACTCATTCAGACAAACACCTTCATGGGAGGTCAATGCAAATTGGACTTCCAATTCTGTGTGTGTGGAGCGACTCTACAAATATACCTCGACTTCAATTTCTATGCAAGCGTACAGGTTCCCTGCTAAGGATCAGGCGGAAAACAAGTTCCGGTTTTCAAAACCAACCGACGTTATCTGTTATCCCCAATTATTCATACACCAATGGAACAAAAGCTTTTACGATCAGAACCTCGGTGAAGGCTATCGGCGGTTAGCCTACATGATGAACGATCAAAGAGTTGTGGCCGCCAGCCCATCCAGCGTCCGTCGAGTCCTGCTTTAAGCCCGATGAATCAGAACTAGAACTAGATACATACACAAGTCCAATAAATGCAATGGCTTAAAGCAGCCGTTCAGGCCCCATTAGGAATGGCACACCGATATCTCGTTTATCAAAATCGATGGAGTCTTCTACCCAAATTGCAGCTTCCTGGATGGCTTTTCACGAGTAGTCATACATTCGGAACTTCGCGAAACGATGACAGAGCAAGAGGTTGAGATCGTGCTGCAACGCGCCGATGATGGATGCGCTATGTGACGTGCGATATTGATGTTAGGTTACATAGTGCGACTGGTTACGTGGCACCGGGGGCGAAACTTGAAGGGCGTGACGAGGCGATCTGGGCAGAAAGGCGTAAGTATTTGGCCAAAGCAAACAGGAAACGGAATCTGGTAAATCAATTCAGAAGTCAATGCAGAAATACAGGTTGTGGAATCCGAATCTCTGTTCATTGCGACAGCAGGCTGATCGTGTAAGATCTGCAATCATGGTTGGAGGATAAGGTCCTTTGGGGACAGCCTGAGCGTCAGTCATTTGATTTGACGCTCATGGATTTCCAAGCTGGATGAAATCAGCCACCAGCCTCCGGCCAACATCCGGAAATCGGGGGGCTCATCCGACGCATATTACCGGGGCGGCAATTGGAAAGCAAACTCCCGTCGGCCTAACGCTTCTCAAAGAAGTGCCGCCGATTCGACGCGATCGTCCTGACCACCAGATTCCGGTCCAGGAAGTCGTTCATGCTCTCGCAGCTGGTCTCACTCAGGTAAACGCAGCCATGGCAGGCGGCTCCGTGGAAGTGTCGTTTGTCGTGCGGGTCGTCTGGCTGGTGCAGGCCGCAGATCGGGTCGTTTGAGCACCGTGCACCAAGTTCCAAGGCTTTGGCCAGGTAGAGGTCGATGGATCGGGCCGTGGACGCCAGGCCACCCAGAGTGCCGTGCGAGTCGGAGCTGGCGGTGTAGAGCATAATGCCATAGCCGATGTCGCTGTCGTTGTAGATCCGCTCCTTGATCGAAGCCGCCGGGTAGCCGCACTCCAAAGCGATCGTGTGCATCAGCAGGTGGCTCAGGGTGTGCAACAAGACGTATTCCGGCCCCTTGAATTCCCGTTTCGCCTGATTTTCTTCGTTGTACAGCTCCACGCCCCGGTGGAATGAATCGACAGCGTCCCGTACTTCCGGCAGTTTTGCCCATGCCTCTACGGCGGTTTTCTTCAACTGGATGAAAAGACCTTCACCCCGGTTTTCAACGGCAGGCAGCCAGTCGGTGTTCTTGCCCAGAGGGGCCATTTCGGCGGCGAACGGGATTTCGTCGTCTACATCCTGAGTGACGTACTCGAACCTCGAATAGCCGGTCAAAGCCGTCACTTCGCGCAACCGGTGGATCATCACCACCCGCTCCACCAGGTCCATCGACGATGATTCCGTAGGGACCGGCTGATCGACGACTTCGGCGAAAAATGGGCTGTCCAGACCATCTTCGCCGAGGAATTTTTCTGGAGAGATCAGCAGCTTCAGTTCCGGTGTCCGTATGTTGTCGGCGGCCTGCGTTGCATTTGCCTGAGGGTTTCGGCGGGCCTGAATCTCTGCCCAGATGTCTTCTGTACGATAAATCGATAGCTTGGCACTTGCAGTTGGATTGAACCTTAATGCAATACTGATTTCCGAAAGCTCCGTCACATTTTCCAGACAGTTTTGCCAGCACTCCTGCATGGCCTTGCGCAATTGCTCGTCCCGATCGGGCAATGAGATCACGCTCACTTTGATCGGGAAATAAGCGTTGCTCGCCGTGCGGATCAACAGATGCATGTTTTTGTCACACGGAACCCGTCGGTATTCCTGCCCCAACCATTCCTGGCGGCCAGAGCACTTACCCAGCGAAGGATTGTGCTTCCCAGCAGCCTGGCTCAGCCCGCGGCTCTGCCCACAGCCATCGCAACGCACACGAAGCTCAGTCAGTTCACCGGAGGTTCCCATCTCGTCCAGCCAGAGGTTGCCTTGGCAGGTGGCATCATCGCCATGAATAAACGCCCGCCAGTCGATGTCGTCCATGTGCCCGGCTTCGCAGGCTCGGATGAAGCGTATCGGCACGATATCGTACTTTTTGTTATCGCCCTTGCGGTCCCAGTCTGGCAAATCGGCTTTGCCGTTGCTTCGGTCGATCCAACCGGGTGGCACCAGCAGGCGGGCCTGGTAGGTCCGACTCGTAGCCGCGTCAATCAACTGCCTGGTCTTTTGGGTCAGCGACCAGCCCGGGAACCGCCAGACGACCACGCCTTC
>CAMCFM010000176.1 GCA_945874095.1 Candidatus Kuenenia stuttgartensis | reverse complement strand
TGGGATGAGGCCAAAGCGGATCCGGATCAATTCTGGGCCAAAGTCGGAACCGACATGATCGATTGGTTCCAGCCGTTTGAAAAAACGCTTGACTGGTCCAACGCCCCATTCGCGGAATGGTACGTCGGTGGGAAGCTCAACGCCGCTTATAACTGCATTGACCGCCACGCCAACGGCTCTCGCAAGAACAAAGCTGCGATCATTTGGGAAGGCGAGCCAGGCGAGCGCAGAGTCCTGAGATATCAAGACTTACTGCGAGCCACCAGCAAGTTTGCCAACGTCCTCAAGAAGCTTGGAGTGAAAAAAGGCGACACTGTTGCCATTTACATGCCCCTGATCCCAGAACTCGTCTTTGCCTGTCTGGCCTGTGCCCGCATCGGAGCCACCCACACTGTCGTCTTCGGTGGATTTTCGGCTGAGGCACTCGCTGGCCGGATTCAAGACTCAGGCGCAACCGTCGTGGTCACAGCCGATGGCGGCTATCGACGCGGCAAGGTGGTTCCCCTTAAAGAGAATGCTGATGCTGCCGCCGTTCAGTGTCCAGGGCTGAGGAAGATGCTGGTCGTGAAGCGAACCGGCCATGAGATCCAGATGGAACCAGGCCGTGACCACTGGTGGCACGACCTCATGCACGCTGTCAGTGCAGACTGTCCTCCCGAGCCAGTCGATAGCGAGCATCCGCTCTTTATCCTTTATACGAGTGGTTCCACAGGCAAGCCCAAGGGCATTCTCCACACCACTGGTGGGTATATGGTGGGAGCTGCCTATAGCACCAAACTCGTTTTCGACCTCAAGGACGACGACACTTACTGGTGCACCGCCGATGTGGGCTGGATCACTGGTCACACCTATCTGGTCTACGGCCCTCTGGCCAACGGGGCCACGATGGTCATGTATGAAGGTGCTCCGAACTGGCCTGATGAAGCCCGTTTCTGGAAGATCATCGAAGACTATCGGGTCTCGATCCTTTATACCGCACCCACAGCCATCCGCGCCTTCATGAAGTGGGGCGACCAGCACCCGATGAAGCACGACCTGACCAGCCTGCGCCTTCTGGGGTCTGTTGGAGAGCCGATCAACCCTGAGGCCTGGATGTGGTATCGCGAAGTCATCGGCGGTGGCCGCTGCCCGATCGTGGATACCTGGTGGCAGACTGAAACCGGGTCGATCATGATCAGCCCTCTTCCAGGTGCCACTCCGACGACTCCAGGCTCAGCCACTCGCCCATTGCCGGGGATTGTTCCAGAAATCCTTGACAAGGAAGGGAATGAAGTGCCGAAGGGGTCGGGCGGATTCCTGGTCATCAGCAAGCCTTGGCCGAGCATGTTGAGGAACCTTTATGGCGATCCTGAACGCTACAAGGAAGCCTATTGGTCCCAGATACCCGGCAAGTATTTCACAGGCGACGGTGCCCGTCAGGACGCTGATGGCAATTTCTGGATCCTTGGCCGGGTGGACGACGTTCTGAACGTCTCAGGCCACAGGCTTTCCACCATGGAGGTGGAGTCCGCTCTGGTTGGTCACCCTCTGGTGGCGGAAGCCGCTGTGGTGGGCCGGCCTGACGAGATCAAGGGCGAAGGCATTGTGGCATTCGTATCGCTCTCCACAGGCCAGATTGCCTCTGATGCTCTGAAGAAAGAGCTTATGGCGCATGTGGTCAAGGAGATCGGCGCACTGGCTCGGCCGGATGAGATCAAGTTTACAGACAGTCTTCCTAAAACACGTTCAGGCAAGATCATGCGTCGCCTGCTTCGTGATATCGCAGCAGGCCGGGCTTCGACCGGTGATACCTCGACCCTGGAAGATTTCTCGGTGCTCGCCAAACTGCGTGCCGACGACGAATCCTGATCCCTGATCGTTCTCAAGACTTCTAAATCTTCCGAAAGTGCGACCTGGACTTAATGTTCGGCGCACTTTTTTTTCTTTCCATGCCCATACGCTTCCAGATTCGACGAATAAAAACTCAGGGGAATAATAGAAAAGTCCATAAAATTTGCCCGACCAGCATTTACGGTATAGGATAGACATATTCCAGGACGACACCCGTGAACGTGGCGATGCGAGGTTTGTAGGTCATGACTGTAACCAACGACTTGACCTGGCGACGACTGGCAGAGGCCGAAGGCTTTCTGACCCTGGGTATGCCCAATAAAGCACTGGCCATCATGAATGCCCGTGCCAACTGGTCGAGCATGCCGTTTGAGGCCAACCTGCTCGCCGGACTGGCACATCGCGAACTTCAGGACTTTCATACGGCAATTGATCACCTCGAAAAAGCCTCCAAATTTCAGCCCTCAAACGCTGACGTTGCACTCGCTCTGGGTTGGTGTTACAAACGGACCAACAGGCTGGCCCAGGCGATCGACTCACTGACCCGTTCCGTTCTGGCCAATCAGGGCGAACCACTTCTTCACTACAATCTGGCCTGTTATTGGAGCCTTGCCGGGAATGTCTCGAAAGCAGTCGAGCATCTCAAGTCCGCTTTAAGACTTCAGCCTGAAATGGTTCACATGGTCGCCGCCGAGACGGATTTCGACTCGATTCGAACCGACCCTGTGTTTCAAGCCCTGATACATCTGGAATCAGGCGACCAGTCGCACATCAATCAGCCCAACAAACGAACCCGGCGTGGTAAGTGATTCTTGCATGGAATAAGTTCAGACGGATCCGTTATTAAAAAGCCGGTCGAGTGCCGAAATATGCTCGCTGGTGGTTCCGCAGCAGCCACCGAAATACAATCCACCAAGCGACTTGCATTCTGAGGCCAGGTTTATAAATTCCGATGGCAACAGGTCTGATGGGCGAAGAATGGTGGCTGGTAGCTGATGGTCATTTAATTCTCTGAAAATATTCACGATCTGTTCAATATCAGAGATGCAATTGATTCCCCAGTCTGATACTCCAAGTTGTTGCAACTCTGTGGCAATTTCAACCGGTTTTTCTCCCCAATTCCAAAGAGTGATCCAAATGGGATGATCCGTCGCATGTTCGACCCATTCGGCAGCCTGTGTGGCCTGACCAGCAGTGCATGTCTCGAATAATAAGATATCTGCCCCTGAATCCAGCAGTGCGTTCATTTGCTGACGTGTGGTTTTTTCATCCACTAAAGCTGTGGGCCCGATGGAACCAATAATTTTGCCTGTGATACCAGACATTTCAAATGCATGCTTTGCCAGAGCAACAGCCTGGCGGTTAATCGCAACCATGTCATCACTTGATCTACCAAACCGGGAAAGCCAATCGGAGTTTGCTCCAAATGTGTTTGTTGTCAGGATGCGTGAACCGGCGTGAAGATCCGCCAGATGGTTGGCCAAAACCGCTTCAGGTCGGGAGATGCACCAAAGGCAGGCATCGTCATCGGAATGAATATCCAGCCCTGCCTCGATCAGACGAGTGCCCATCGCTGCATCCAGCAAGGTTGGTGGTGGAGTCATATGCATTTTAAGGATCAATTGGTTTTACGACGGCTACGGAACTCTTTGCTCATCCGCTTTAAGAACCACTGGTCGCGCCATCGCAACTTCCTTAACCCGACTTCCTGAATTTTAATCAGCAATTGGTCCAGTCGCTCAAGGTCAGATTTCTGTTGGTTTATGGCTCTTGATTTGCGGTTCTCAATCCGGTCATACCGCTTTTTATCGACCCAGTGGCGGATCACTTCCAAGGTCGATTTTTCCTGCCAGCTGATCGCCTCTTCAAATTCTTCCAACTCATCATCGTCGATCAGGCCACTGGTGAGAAAGGCCTCGACAAAGGCGACGGCTGCATCGCGTCTGGCCTGCCTTCGAGCCTCCATGCCGACAATCATGCCGATGATCATCATGCAATATCCACCTGGATAGGCGATCAGGGCCGAGCCTGCGCCAATCGCAATCAAGCCAATCGCGGTTCCGACAGCCAGATAGCGGCGAATCCGCCGGGCGTCCGTTTCAGGCCACTGGATTTTATCGAGCACAATCGCGACTGCTTGTCCACCCGCCATGGGCATGGCTGGTAAGGCTGCAGCCAGTGCCAGTATCCAGTGAGCGTGCCCGATTCTGCCGATCCACCAAATGCCTGACCATGTTCGAACCGGCTCAGCATCGATCAACCATGGGCCGGCAAAGGTGAGCGGGTTCCAGCTCATCTGAACTTGGGCGATACCAAGAATCACTCCGCAACTCAATGCCGTGACAAGGTTTGCCAGAGGTGCCTGGAGGATGCGTGACAAGCCTTGGTCGAATAGTCTCCATGTGCTCGAAAAAAGCCCGTCCTGCCAGAGACCGAGCGGCCAGACAGTCATCACGGCCGATTCGTCCTCTTCCGTCATCAGAATTGGCCGTTGCGGGCAGATCAGAATCTGCAGGCCAACAGCGCTTAACCAGCAGAGAATATCGGCAATTCCGACCGCCAGGCCGCGTGCACCGTCCGGGGCTGACATCACCAGCTTTACGGCCGGGAAGAGCCAGAGGAGCATGTGAGCCTGCCATCGCCAGCCTCTCCAGTGGCCTATTTTGAGCGGCAACGGTTCAAAATCAGGTGATTTCATCCGTGGGCCATCTCTCATGTTATGTAAGCCGAAACCCTTGTCTGTGTGTGGATTAGAGAACCGGAGAGCCCGTCTGTTCTGCAAATTTCTAGTCGATCAGAGGGTCTGAAATCGTTCGATCCTGTATGATGAACAATTATATCGTGGACCAAATGGTCTGGATTTGTCAAAATTGTCTCTGATTCTGAGATCAGTTGCAAGCCAATGCCGTTGGCCCGAAACCGAACCTCCCCAAAACCCATCCAACAGATATTAACAAAATCAAGAAGACCATGTCGCTGAACCCTCCAAATTCTTTAACGATTCGTGTCAGCCTTGGCCTCCGTTCCTATCCGATTGAGGTGGTCAGTGAACCCAGTCTCGATCGCTCTGAATTTATCGACTTTATCAAGGACTCTCTGGAACGAACATGGTCAGGTAAGGGCTGTCGCAAGGCTTTGATCGTGAGCGATTCCAACGTGATTCAAACCTGGGCTGAACCGTATGCCGCAGCGCTCTCTGAAATGGGACTTGAAACCGCTTTGGCAGAAGTTCCGGCCGGCGAGTCGTCAAAATCACTCTTCGCCTTATCTTCGATTTACGATCGTCTGATGGACTTGAAGGCGGATCGCCACACCTTGATTGTTGCCGTGGGCGGAGGAGTGATCGGAGATCTGGCTGGTTTCGCCGCCGCCAGCTTCAATCGCGGCTTGCCTCTGATCATGATTCCCACCACACTTCTGGCTCAAGTGGATAGCTCTGTCGGGGGCAAGACCGGGATCAATCATCCGCGTGGCAAGAATCTGATCGGAGCCTTTCATCAGCCGATCGGGGTCTGGATTGATATCAACACTTTGCAAACTCTGCCTGAACGAGAATTTAAATCAGGGCTGGCTGAGGTCGTGAAATATGGAGTGATTCAAGATCCTGAATTCTTTGAATATCTTGAAGCCAATGCCGAGGCTGCACTGGCCCGCAATCCCACCGTTTTGCAGCATCTGGTGGCTCGTTCGTGCAGGCTCAAGGCGAACGTGGTGGAACTGGATGAACTTGAACACACAGGCCAGCGAGCGATTCTGAATTATGGTCACACCGTGGCCCATGCCATTGAAAATGTGGCTGGTTATGGGGAATACCTCCATGGAGAGGCTGTGGCGATCGGCATGGTGGCTGAGACGAAACTGGCGGAAAGTCTGGTCTGGATCGATTCTCGACTGACGCAGAGGCTCATCCATTTGCTGACCCGATTGCAATTGCCCACCACCATAAAGAGTTGCAATATCGAATTGTTGATGGCAGCGATGAAGCACGACAAAAAGAATAAGTCCGGCCGTGTACGGTTCGTCATTCCACGTAGACTTGGAAAGGTGACGCTGACAGACGAGCCGACTGATGAGCAGATCATTGCAGTTTTGAAATCCCTAAGTAATCCTGAAAATTGAAAACCATATCGGGCTGACAAATCCCGATTGCAAAGGACTGTGAAACGATCATGCCCAAGCCACCGATGGAATCTGATGATGCTGCCTCGCATCGTGAAATGATGGTGCGCGACATGCTCGCGCTGGTTCTGGTGAGTGGTGTGGGGCCCGTGACGATCCGAAAGCTGCTGGACGAATTTGGGACAGCCTCAGCCGCCATCAGAGCTGGTGAATCACGATTAAAAGCCGTGGATAATGTCGGGCCAAAACTGGCTGAGAAAATCGCCAGAGCTTTGGACAACTCGGATATCGACAAAGAGATTGCCATGTGCAACGACCACCAGGTGGCGATCATGCTGCAATCGGACGAGAATTTTCCGGAGTGTCTGCTGGAGATGCCCGACTGCCCCGCCATGCTCTTTGTGAAGGGCAGGATTGAGCCGATAGACCGATTGGCCGTGGCGGTGGTCGGCTCGCGCAGGTCGACGCAGTATGGTCGCCGAATGGCTGATAAACTGGCGACATCTTTGGCTCGGTCTGGCATGACAGTGGTCTCAGGGCTTGCCAGAGGCATTGATGAAGCCGCCCACCGGGGCGCTTTAAATGGAGGGGGCCGAACTCTGGCTGTTTTGGCGAATGGACTATCCCAGATCTATCCGCCTGAGATGGTTCCATTGGCCAACGAGATCATCAAACAGGGTGCGATTATCAGTGAAATGCCGATGGGGCACCCTCCATTGGCAGAGCTTTTTATCCGCAGGAACCGGATCATCAGTGGCCTGAGTCTGGGCGTGGTGGTGGTGGAGGCTGCGATTCGGAGTGGATCCTTGTCCACAGCGCGACATGCCATGGAGCAAAACCGCGACGTTTTTGCGGTCCCTGGCCCAGCCGACAGTATTACGAGCCAGGGCTGTCACAGGCTGATTCGCGATGGGGCCAAGCTGGTGGAGACGGTGGACGACATCATTGAAGAGTTGAAGCCGCAGGTGAAACACCTGATGGGCGATGTTCAGGAGGCCCAGCAGTTGAGGCTTTTCGAGCTTGAGGAGAGGGGGCCAGAGACGCCTGTGAAGCCTGTTGGATTAAACGAAACGAATCCGCCAGCCTCAACCTCAGCCAAAAAGACTGAAAAACTCGAATCAACAAAGCGGGTCTCACCAGCAGTGGCGAGCCTTGGGCCTGAAGAACTGGCGTTGTATGAGCTGATTGGCGACGAAGCGACAGGGGCAGATGAACTGATCCATAAATCAGCACTCCCACCAGGACGGGTATTGGCCCTACTGAGTTTGATGGAAATGCGCCGGGTGGTAAAACGCACGCCAGGGCCATCGTTTTCAAGGTATTGATGATGGGGAAAGCAGCCACCACAAACGAACCCGCCGCGCGAGCAAGGGCCGCACAACCATGAAGCTCAGCCCAACCCAGATCGAGCATCGCCCTTCTTACGTCCATATTTTTCTGTTACGCTTTCCTTACGCCCATATTTTTCTGTTACGCGTCCCTTGCTGGCGCGGCGGGTTAGTTTATACTTCCAGCCAATTCGGATTCCTTGTTCATTGCTGTAAACTGCTTTCTGATTCTGGCTCGTTCGCTTCGGCTTCGGCCTTTCATCATCCGGTCGATCCGGGCTTGCAGACGGCCTTCGATCTCCATCGGCTGATCCGCAACCTTGTTTTGCACTGCGGACGCATCTTCTTCTGTAGAAAGGTCTTGCGTGTCATCAGATTCAGGCTCCATTTGGCCTGTCAGAGACGTCAGATCCTCAAGTAGAGAATCCATTTCATGGGCCATCGTTGTGTCATCATCCAGATCCTCAACATCACCGACCATCACATAAGCGGCGGACTCTTCGCGAGACTGACGCTCCAGACGCCGTGCCTCGCGTTCTTCGGCCATGGCTGACCGATATTCCACAAGGCCGCGATGTCGTTTGAGACCATCCAGACGCCTTACGAGCTTATCGGCCCGGTTCTGGGCGGTGATCTGATATCGCAGGGCCAGTCGGGCATCATTCGCCAGTTTCGGATCGCCCAG
>CAMCFM010000175.1 GCA_945874095.1 Candidatus Kuenenia stuttgartensis | reverse complement strand
TTGAAATCGCGCAAGTTTACGCAATGAATAGCGTCATAACTGTAGTGTGGCTGATTAACCACGAAGACAACCAAAACGGATCAGAGGTAGATAAATGTCGACAACGTCATCAAATTCAGGCAATTACGAGTTTTCGCAAGAGCAAAATCTTCAGTTTAAAGCTGCGTCATACTGGATGGGGATCATGGGCCGGCTTGGTATCTTTTTTGGTGGGTTGGGTTGTCTTTCGGCATTGATTGGAAACATTTCCGGCCTCGTTGGAGGTGCCGTGGGAATCGTAGTCAGCGTATGGACTTTGCGTGCCAGTTCGGCTTTCAGCCGTGTGGCCGCGAGTACCGGCGATGATATCGAGCATGTGATGCAAGCCGTTGCGAACATCAAGAGCCTCTATCGTCTTCAGGCTATTTTGATTGGCATTGTTTTTGGTCTGATGATTCTTGCCATAGCGAGTCAGGCATGATGCTCTTCAGTGGCTGTCCCAGGCCGGACTTCTCGACCGTCTTGCCTGGGAGTTGCTTGGGATTCGGCCGGAAATAACCTGCCGCTTTTTAAGCGAACCTTGTTCTTTTGTCCTGCGGCTTCTTTCTAGCCGGTCTTGGCGCTAGCCCCGGTTGGTTTTCTAAATCGCCTGAACCGGGGGCTATCTCCCTGCGGCTAGATTTCGACCTGAAGGGGCGTGATCCTACAGCCCGGTCCGAAGGGCCGGTTCTTGCGAGCGGCAAAAGTCTGGTTCAGGCCTGAAGGGCCGCAATCATGTCCTTTCAGGCCGATAAGCAAATACAATGTGCAAAAGATCTTCCCAGTCCTTCGGACTGGGCGGTAGGATCTCTGGCCGTTGGCCCGAAAACTAAAACCATCCCAAATCGGGAAGTTATTTCCGGCCTGCCCCTTAGTCTGTTACCATGCCTGATTCTCAAAGTTTGCTCTGGACAGTTTTGAGCGGTTTTGTATTGTTAGCGATTGGATGCGCAAGGAATCAGGTATCCAGAACTCGCTAGGCGAAAGGATTTTGCCATGAAAAAACATCGATTGAGTCCGCAGGTTGAAGGCATGGAAAAGCGCGAAGTCATGTCTTCGCCAGGCTCGCTCCATGCTGCTATCGCTCCTCGCAGACAGGTTCCGAAACAGTGGCAACCGCAAGCAATCAAAGGCACCGTTTTCGGAGCATTTTATGACAACGGGCCAGGCAATGTCGCCATCGACACCTCGCGACCGATCGTCAAGACGAATTCTCTCCAATCCGTGCACGGTGTCCTCACCCGCGATGTGGCCAATAACAAGGTGAATGGATGGCTGATCGTTCAACAGGCGGGCGGGCGACAAGTGAAGATCGACGTCTTCGGGAACGCGGGAAATACCAGCTTCCTCGGCAAAGTGGTCAACCTGAAATTTGTCGGGAATGGTGAATTCGCACAGTCCATCAGGCCCGGCAATATCCGGCTTCTGCTCAACACGCCCCTGCGTGGACGCCAATCGCTGACCTTTGCATGACATCCGCAATCCTTGGACAGCAAACAACTTAGATTTTTCACGGAGATTTTTTCAAGGCTCGCCTTGACAGATCTCCGTCAAGTCGGCATATTGATGTGCACACGAATGATTCAAACAGATATAAGGTTTGTGATCATTCTATCGGATGCAACACCTAGTGTAGGCAACGAGGCTTCATGGACGGGGCCTAGTCAACATATAACTCGTCCATTTTAGTCTCCCGAACCGCTTCTTGAGGAATCTCGAGCGATGCTGGGCTCGCTTGATCTGCAACCATGGATGGGACACTACTATGCGGATTCTTGTCACCGGTGGCGCTGGCTATGTGGGCAGTGCAATGGTTCCCATGCTCCTTGAGCGTGGCCATAAAGTTCGTGTTTTTGACAACCTGAAATTCGGCGGCCAAGGCCTTCTGCCTTGCACAGCCAGCCGTGATTTCGAACTGATCAAAGGCGATGTCTGCGACGAAAACGCCTTCGGCAAAGCTCTCGACGGTATGGACGCCGTTGTTCACCTGGCCGCAATCGTCGGCTATCCTGCCTGTAAAAAAGAGCCCCAAGTGGCTCACTCCACCAACGTGGAAGGCACAGCCAACCTCCTGAAACTGCGTCGCCAAGACCAGAAAATCATGTTCGCCTCCACAGGGTCGATCTACGGATCCATCCCTGATTACGTCTGCAACGAAGACACGCCTCGCGCCCCAATCACCCTCTACGGTGAAACCAAAGCCAAGGCTGAAGAAGCCATCCTTGAAGCCGGTAACTCGGTGGCCTATCGGTTTGCGACCGCTTTCGGTGTTTCCAACCGGATGCGTCTGGACCTCATGCCAAACGACTTCACCTACCAGGCCGTCAAGAATCGCAACCTGATCGTCTATGAAGGTGGCTTCAAGAGAACCTTCGTTCACGTTCGCGACATGGCCCGCTCGTTCATGTTCGCCCTCGACAACTGGGATAAAGTCAAGGACGACGTCTATAACGTCGGCCATGAATCCATGAACTTCACCAAAGAAGACGTGGCCCGGAAGATCATGAAGTTCGTTGACTTCTACCTGCACTTCGCTGAAGTCGGCAAAGACGACGATCAGCGCAACTATGAAGTCTCCTACGAAAAGATCCGTCGCAAAGGCTTCGAAACCACGGTTGACCTCGACACAGGTATCGCTGAACTCGTTCGCGCCTGCCAGTTGATCAGCTTCTCGAACCCATTCGCCAACGTCTGATTTTTTTCAGGCCAGAACAACACCCCAAGGCACGGCCCAATCTCTGGCAACCGTGCCTTTGTGGTGCTTTAAGTTTTCATCTCAGCCACACATCGCTTGAATCGCACCATTTGGAGATCTTCGTTCATGAGTCAATCTCATTGGGCTGGTAAACGTGTGACCGTCACTGGCGGCGCTGGCTTCCTCGGTCAACATATCGTCAAGAGATTGACCGACGCCGGGGCGACCGTCTTCGTGCCTCGTCAAAAAGATTACAATCTCACAGCGCTCGACTCCTGCCTCCGCTGCCTTCTCGAACACCCTTGCGATATCCTGTTCCACGCCGCTGCTTATTATGGCGGAATCGGGATCAATGTCTCCGAACCAGCTTATCTTTATTACCGCAACCTGATGATGGGTGCGAACTTGATGGAAGCCGCCCGGCTTGTCAAGCTCTCCAAAATCATCAACATCGGCACCGCCTGCAGCTATCCCGGCTTTCTCGATGGAGACCTCAAAGAAGACGACCTCTGGGCCGGCCCTTGCCACCCAAGCGTAATCAACTATGGCCTCACCAAGAAAATGCTTGCCGTTCAAGCCACAGCCTACAAACGCCAGTTTGGCCTCGACTCCATCCACCTGATCCTCACAAATCTCTACGGCCCAGGCGATTCCTACAACCCGGAACGCTCCCACGTGGTGGCCGCTCTGGTGCGCAAGTGGGTCGAAGCTGACTTGGACAACAAGCCTGAAATTGAAGTCTGGGGCACCGGCAAACCCGTCCGCGAGTTCATCTATGTTGAAGACTGTGCAGACGCAATCGTTCTGGCAGGTGAAACTTATGAAGACTCCGCAACGCCTCTGAATATTGGCACAGGAATTGGCACCACGATCCGCGAACTGGTGGAAACCCTGAACGAAGTGACCGGCTACAAGGGTCACTTGAACTGGAACGCCGACAAGCCAGACGGAACCATGCGAAAGGTGCTCGACGTGACCCGCATGAAGGCCGCTCTGGGCGGATGGTCTCCTCCAACAAGCCTGCGGAAAGGCTTGGAACAGACTGTGAGTTGGTACCGTACCAATAAGGTGGAGGCCGACACGAAATGGTGACACAATCGACACGCAGACTGGCGACCCTGGCACGGAAGCTGGCCCGGACATCGGGCGGTCAATCAGCTCGTATCGATTCTGCTCATTCGTTGCCATCCTCGAACAGCTCAAAACTCGATCAAAATCCAAAGTCAGGCCCCAAGCCGAACCGGATTCTGTTCGTCAATCAATACTATTGGCCCGACCACGCATCCACCGCGCAGCACCTCGCTGACCTGGCTGAAAGCCTGGCTGCCGAGGGCCACGAATGCCATGTTCTGTGTGGTCTCGGCCAATATCGCACCGGCACCGCCCAACTGCCTTCCTATGAAGTGCATAACGGGGTTCACGTGCACCGGGTGAAGGTCTCGGCCTTTGGTCGCAAATCCACTCTGCACCGCATGTGCGACTATCTCAGCTATTACGCCCAGGCCATGCGTAAAGCACTCTTTATGAAGCGTTTCGACCTCGTCGTCACGCTCACCACTCCGCCCCTGATCGGCCTTGTGGGCAGCGTTCTCAAAGTGATCAAAGGCTCGAAACAAATCTTCTGGAGCATGGATCTACATCCAGATGCCAGTGTGGCTCTGGGCCGGATGAAGAGCTCAAACCTGGCTGTGAGAACCTTAAATCGGCTCAGCAATTCGATCTACCGAAGGGCCGATCGCGTTGTGGTGCTGGGCCCTTACATGGCCGACCGGATTCTGGCCAAAGGCGTTCGCCCGGAACGCGTTCGCGAAGTGCCCGTATGGAGCCGTCGCGACGAGATTTTTCCGCGCGATCGGGCAGGGCATCCACTGCGCGAAGAGCTCGGCTTAGAGGATCAATTTGTGGTCATGTACTCAGGTAATCTGGGTCTGGCACACCAGTTCGAAGAAGTGATCGGAGCTGCTGAAAGTCTCCTGAACCGCCCGGATATCACCTTCCTTTTTGTGGGCGATGGCCCTCGTCTGAAAGAAGTGAAAGCGGCCTCTGAATCGAAAAACCTGACCAATATCAGGTTCATGGATTATTTCCCACGCAATTCACTCCACCTTTCCCTCTCAGTGGCTGACCTTCATCTGATCACCATGCGTGATTGCATGACAGGAATCGTTGTCCCTGGAAAGCTTTACGGCGCCATGGCCTCAGGCCGGCCAACCGTTTTTGTCGGGCCAAAGTTCTGTGAATCGGCAGACACCATTCGTGAATCAAGTTGCGGACAAACCATCGCCACAGGCGATATCGAAAGTTTGACCAAAACCATCGTCACCCTGGCCGACCAACCAGAATTGGCCGCAGAGCTAGGCCAAAACGCTCGCAGAGCATTCCTGCGAACCTACGAAAGCCGTCACTGCTGCACACGATGGGCGGAAATTGTTGCGGATCTCATGGGTCAACCTGCTCTGGCTGAACAACCGGCGCCGACCGCCCCAATCACGATTGAACCTGCCATCGCAGCCCTCGATGCCGCCGCATGAGTGACTCTGTTAAAGAACACAAAGCAGCTGCCAAGGCATCGGTCAGGCTCGGTATTGTCACGGTTTCTGATACAAGAACTTTCGAAACCGACACTTCCGGGCTTTTGATCGATCAAATCGCCACGCAAGCAGGCCATGAAGTGGCTTGGCGCAAGATCGTACGCGATGAACCGGTCGAGATCCAGAATGTGATAGTACAATCTCAGTCAGACCCCTCCATTCAGGCCGTCCTGATCACAGGAGGAACCGGCATCAGCCCACGCGATCAGACCGTGGAGACTCTCGAAAAGCTCTTCACCAAACAGATTCTAGGCTATGGCGAACTTTTTCGCTGGCTAAGTTTTCAGGAGATCGGCCCCGCCAGTATCCTGAGCCGGGCCACAGGCGGACTGATTGGCCCACTTGTCGTTTTGCTCATGCCCGGCAGTCGGGCTGCGGTAAAACTGGCGATGGAACAAATCATTGTGCCAGAACTACCGCACCTTGTGCGTGAGGCGAATAAATAGAAAAGCCCTTTAGAGTAACATCTTACAACTTCTCTTTGATGCGAAATCCTTGAGAATCCAAGGTTTTTCTGCTATTTTTTGATGATCTTTCGTGATCCTGTCAGTGAACTTCCATGGGAGTCTGGGCATTTTGATTCGCCACGTGCCAAGCTGGGACGAATTTCAGGCTGAGGCCAAGCCAGGTCTCATGCTGCCCGTTTATCGCGAACTCACGGGCGACACCCTCACGCCTGTCTCCGCATATACCCGGATCGAAGCCCAAGGGCGACCCGGCTTCCTGTTCGAAAGTGTCGTTGGCGGCGAAAAGGTCGGCCGATACAGCTTTCTTGGCACCGATCCGTTCCTCGAATTTGAAGCCAGGGGCCTTGAAATCGAGATCAAGGATCATCGCGACGGTCTCCTCACACGCTTCTCAGACCCCGACCCATTAGCCGCTCTCGAAAAGTGGATCAACAAGCATAAAGTCACTCACCGCAGGGGTTTGCCACGCTTCATCGGCGGCGCCGTGGGCATGGCTGGCTACGATTCCGTCCGTTACGTCGAGCATCTGCCTGACACCCCTCCCGACGACCGTGGACTCCCCGATCTGGCGTTCGGATTCTACGACCGAATGGTGATCTTTGATCATATCCGTAAAACCATTTTGGTCGTCGTCTTAGCACAGATCACCGAAGATGGCTCTGCTCAATTGGCCTACGAAACCGCTACCCGGCGGATCGACGAAGTGGTCCATCAATTGGCAAGCCCTGCGAAGGATCTGGCCACAAGCCTGATCTTCGCGGATGTTGATACAGACAGCCCGCCCACCCGTCAGGTGACCTCCAATTTCGAACCCCACGAATTTGAGGCCATGGTCGAACGATGCCAGGAATACATCCGTGCTGGCGACATTTTTCAAGTCGTTCCCAGTCAACGGTTTGAGATGGAGACCAAGGCCCACGCCTTTGACGTCTACCGGTCGCTCCGGATCGTAAACCCCAGCCCGTTTCTTTTCTACCTCCCATGGAACGGCTTCAGCCTGGTCGGCAGCTCGCCGGAAATCCTTGTCAGAGTGGAAGATGGAGAAATGACCGTACGTCCTCTGGCCGGCACGAGAAAACGTGGCCGGGACGAAGCCGAAGACCTGGCCCTGGAACAGGAACTGCTGGCTGATCCCAAGGAAAGAGCCGAGCACATCATGCTGATCGACCTCGGTCGCAACGACGTTGGTCGAGTTGCAAAGTTTGGCTCTGTCGAGCTTTCAGAAATCATGCACATCGAGCGATATTCGCATGTCATGCACATCAGCTCAAATGTGACCGGCGAACTGGCTGAAGGCATGAATGCGTTTGACGCCCTTCGAAGTGGGCTCCCAGCCGGCACCGTTTCAGGCGCCCCTAAAATCAGGGCCATGGAAGTGATCGACGAAATGGAGCCTCAAAAACGCGGCCCTTACGGCGGCGCAGTAGGTTACATCGATTTTTCAGGCAATATGGATATGTGTATCGCTCTTCGCACACTCGTTTTGCATGCAGGCAAAGCCTATATACAGGCTGGCTGTGGAGTGGTTTACGACAGTATCCCGGCCGCTGAATACGAAGAGACGGTCAACAAGGCTCGCGGAATGATCAAAGCCTTGCAAATGGCAGAAGAGCAACTCACGCCTGCGTGATTCCTGACCTGACATCAACTCTGCGCCGACTTTTCCAAAATCGGTCTGACGCAGATTTCAGGGACAAACAGGCCCAGCGATTCGCCGCCTCCAAAGGTCGCAATCTGGCGGATCAATGAGCTCGAAACGTGCGAGAATTCGCCGTCCGCCATCAAAAAAACCGTTTCCACGCCGGGGTCGAGCCGCGTGTTGGTCAGCGACATCGCGAACTCATATTCCATGTCCGATAGTGTCCGCACGCCCCGTAAAATCACTCCGGCGCCGATGCTTCGCACATAGTGAACAGCCAGCCCCTCAAAGGCTTCCACCGTCACATTTTCGAACGATGCCAGAGCCTCGCGTGCCAGTCCCACCCGTTCCTCCACGGTAAACATGGCCTGTTTGTTCGGGTTGATACCAATCCCCACAATCAGCTTGTCAAACAGCATCCGCCCACGTTTGATCACGTCCACATGGCCAAGGGTCAATGGATCAAATGTGCCTGTAAAAACGGCAACACGTGGACTGGGCGTGGGTTGGGGCGGTTTCATATTCGCAGATGGCTGATTGGGTGTCTGGCTGAG
>CAMCFM010000174.1 GCA_945874095.1 Candidatus Kuenenia stuttgartensis | reverse complement strand
CCCATCCGGCCTTTATAGCCGGTATTTTTGCAAGTATCGCAGCCCTTGCCCTTATAGAACTCGAGGCCGGCCGCTGTGGCTGCCGTCATTCCCAATTGGCCAAGCTGTTCGTCGTTCGGCATGTACAACTCTTTGCAGTTGACACAGATCCGCCGGACAAGACGCTGGGCGAGAACACCTTCAAGCGTGGATGTGATCAGGAATGTCGGAAGGCCCATGTCACGCAACCGGGTTACAGCCGATGGGGCATCGTTCGTGTGCAAAGTCGTAAAAACGGTGTGGCCTGTGAGGGACGCCTGAATCGAGATTTCGGCCGTCTCCAGGTCGCGCGTTTCGCCCACCAGAATGATGTCCGGGTCCTGTCGCAGGATGGCTCTGAGGCAGGCGCCAAAGGTCACGCCAATGTCGTGGTTGATCGGGCACTGAACCAGGCCGTCGATGTCGTACTCGACCGGCTCTTCAGTGGTGATGATCTTATCCTCAATCGAGTTAAGCTCGTTCAAGGTGGCGTACAATGTGGTGGTTTTGCCAGACGAAGTCGGGCCTGTCACCAGAATGATTCCGTTCGGCTTAAGGATCAGGCCACGCCAGAGGTCGAGCGTATCCTGAGGCATCCCGATCTTGTTGAGGTCAAGATTGACCACGGTTTTATCAAGGATCCGGAGCACCACCGACTCGCCAAACAAGGTCGGCAAAGTCGAGACCCGAATGTCGACCTGATTACCGCCAAGGGCAAGCTCGATCCGGCCGTCCTGAGGGATCCGCCGTTCGGCAATATCGAGGTTCGCCATGACCTTGATCCGGCTCGAAATCGCAGGCCCAAGGTGACGCGGCGGAGGAATCAGTTCGAACAAAACTCCGTCGACCCGAAGCCTCATCTTGTATTCGTCTTCAAAAGGCTCGAAATGGATGTCCGAAGCCTTGTCGCGAATCGCTGTGAGCAACACGAGATTGACCAATTTCCGCACAGGAGCGGCATCAGCCATTTCTTCGATCGCTTCCAAGTCGATCGTCGTCTCGTTGCGATTGGAATACTGCTGCAGAGCCTTGTCCGCCTCAATCTGCTTGATCACATCTCCGATGGATTCCTGCTGACCGACATAAAGCCTTTCAATAGCAGCTTTAACGTCAGACTCGCTGGCAATCACGGCCTTCACATCCACGCCCAGAAACGAGCGAACGGAATCGAGTGCCTGTGGATCTTCCGGCCGGGACATGGCGACGGTGACCGATTTGTCCTTCTTGTTCTGCGAGAGCGGAATCACGCGGAACATGTCGGCCATCTGCTGGTTGATCAGTTGGCAAAGTTCGGCAGGAATCGTGATGTCCGCAAGGCTCACCACCTTCATGTCAAGTTGTTCGCCAAGTGCTTTAAGCAGCTGGTCTTCCGAGATCAGGCCAAGCCGCATCGCGATCTTGCCGAATTGCTCGACACCACCCCCCTGCTGCTGCTCCTCAAGGATCCGCCAAGTGGCATCCTCGTCGAGGTAACCCATGTCCTGCAAGATGGTTCCAATTCGGCGTGCCATGATGGATTCAGTCCTGATTCAGTCTTCGTTACAAAGAATTCGTAGAGATTTGGTGAACGCGATCGTCAAATCCATGATTTGAGCCAGAGTCCAGGGAGAGCCTTTAGCTCTGGCTACTTGCCAGTTTCGATATCAACGCTTCTTGGCGCCGGCATCCTCGTCGTCGGCATCATCATCGCCGTCGTCGATAATGCCCTTCTTGGCCAGTTCGATACGCTCACGCAGTTCGGTCGGCTTACGGGACCGGTAAATCGCGTCCTCTTCTTCGACAATCCCCTGACGCCAGAGGTTGAAAAGCGAGTCGTCCATCAAAATCATCCCGTGCTTGCGCCCAGTCTGAATCGACGAGTCAATCCGATAAGTCTTATTCTCACGAATCAGGTTCGAAATGGCCGGTGTGATCACCAGCATTTCATAGGCCGCCACCATGCCCTTCGGCTTCCGGGGCAAAAGCGACTGACACAGAACGCCGATAATCGCGACGGAAAGCTGGGTCCGAATCTGGTCCTGCTGCTCTTTCGGAAAGACGTCAATGATCCGGTTGACAGTTCCTTCAGCCGAGTTCGTGTGCAGGGTTCCGAACACAAGGTGTCCGGTTTCAGCGGCCGTGATGGCAGCGGAAATCGTTGCAAGGTCACGCATTTCACCGACAAGGATGATGTCAGGGTCCATCCGCAGGGCCCGTTTCAGAGCTTCCGGGAAGTCAGGCACGTCGATGCCGATCTCCCGCTGGTTCATCAACGATTTCTGGTGTTTGTGGAAGTATTCGATCGGGTCTTCGATCGTGATCACGTGGTGATCCATGTTCTGGTTGATCCAGTTCAGCATACTGGACAACGATGTGGTCTTGCCTGAACCGGTTGGGCCTGTGACCAACATCAAGCCCCGGGGACGCTTGATCAACTCTTCGCAAACCTTGGGCAGACCAAGCTGTTCAAACGTAAGAAACTCGTTCGGAATCCGTCGCAGAACCATACCGATATTGCCACGCTGCTTGAAGACAGCCACGCGGAAACGACCCAGTTCTCCGAAGGCGAAAGCGAAGTCCGTACCGCCCACTTCCTGCAATTCCTGCTGGCAGCGTTCGGGGGTGATCGACTTCATCAGTCCGACCATGTCACTTTGCTCTAAAGTCTTTGTGTTCAGAGGGTGCATGTGACCACTCAGACGCAGGGTCGGCCTGGCACCCACTGTCAGGTGAAGGTCACTGGCCTTCTGAGTTAGAGCTGTATGCAGCAGTTTATCGATCAGCAGAGTGCCCATGAGTCCTCACGTTCCACTTTTTAAACCTCGGACGAGTCAATCAATCGACACCTTCAAACGTTTTCCAGGGTTGAAGCGATTCAGCCATAAATGCTGAGACCTCAAAACTTATCCCGGAACGTCACTTGACTATCTTTTCCCCGATACGTCGTTGTGACGCAAGTCGAAGGACCGAAGTTTTTCCAGCGAATCTGTTCGTGGTTGGGTTCAGCGGGCCGGAAACACCGAAGAATACGGCGCATGATCCTCTCCCGCTAACCACATCTTAGACCGCTGGTAAGACTTCTCCAAACATTTCCCCTGAATCGCCAGATCAGACCTCAGATCAGGTGTAGCCGTAACCAAGGGAAAGGCTTGCACCCAATCGGGGTCCATTCCAAAATCCGTTGAATCAATGCCCACCACCAGGCTTGATCCCTGTGGCGGAAGTGAAGAGGTCGTGATTGGTGATTTTCAGAACCTCATCCACGGTCGTCTGGCCCTTCATGGCCTTGATCATTCCGTCTTCGAATAGAGTACGCATCCCCTCTCGGCGAGCTACGTTACGAATTTCGAGAGAAGTCTCGCCCTTGAACGCCATCTCGCGAATCTTGGACGACATCACCAAGAGTTCGAAAATCGCCATCCGGCCACGAGTGCCTTTATTGTTGCAGTAGGCACAGCCCTTGCCTTCCATAAAGTTCGCTCTCTTAACCACTTCTGGCTTAAGTCTCAACCCCTCAAGAATGTGGGCCGGTGGGTCTACCCGGACCTTGCATTTCGGACAGACTTTGCGAACAAGTCGCTGGGCCATGATGCCCGTAACCGAGCTTGTCACGAGAAACGGTGCCACCCCAATGTCGATCAGACGTGTAATGGCACTGGGCGCATCGTTCGTGTGAAGTGTACTAAAAACCAAGTGTCCTGTCAGTGAGGCCTGAATAGCGGTTTGAGCTGTCTCGTTATCGCGAATTTCACCGACCAGCAGGATATTCGGGTTTTGACGCATCATGGCCCGGATGACTTTCGCAAAAGTCATGCCGATCTTATGCTTGATTTCACACTGATTGACACCTGGGAGGTAATACTCGACGGGATCCTCAGCCGTGATGATCTTGGTGTTGGGGGTATTCAGCTCATTCAAGGCGGCGTAAAGCGTGGTGGTCTTACCGGAACCGGTTGGACCAGTTACAAGCAGAATTCCGTTTGGACGACGAATGAGATTACTGAAACGACGGTAGTCCTCTTCCGAGAAACCGATATCCCGCAGACCGACTTTGATATTGTCCCGGTCGAGGATGCGCATCACCACGGACTGGCCGTGGTTTGTTGGCAGAACGGAGACCCTCAGATCGATTTCCTTCTCGCCGGCCATCATCTTGATCCGGCCGTCCTGAGGACGACGTTTTTCCGCGATGTCGATCTCAGCCATAATCTTGAGACGGCTCAAAACCGCCATATGAAGCTTTTTGGGAATCGCATCACGTTCGATACAAACACCGTCAATACGATATCTTACACGAACTCGATCACCAAACGGCTCGATATGAATATCGCTAGCCCGATTCCGAGCAGCTTCAGAAATCAAGAGGTTCACCAGACGAATCACAGGAGCTTCGCCGGCCCCTTCCATCCCCAGAATCCCTGCCTTTTTACTCGTATCTGTCCCCATCTCGTCGAGCGCAGAGTTGGTGAATTCCTGAAGCAGGCTGTTCACCGATTCTGTATCGCCTTTGCCACCTGCACCAGCGGAACCTGAACCGCCGAAATGTTCGTTGATGGCGGCCAGAATGGCTTCTTTTGAAGCCATTGAGGGTGAAATTTCCTTGTTCAGAACGAACCGGAGATTTTCAACGGTTTCGTAGTCAGGTTCTGCCAGGGCCACTTTGAGTTCGCCGAATTCTTCTGCGTAAGGCATACAGAATTTGTCACGGCAAATGGCTTCTGGAACTGCAGATACAACTTCTGCAGGAATACTGGTTTCTCGAAGATTGACGTAGGTATAACCAAACTCTTCAGCCTTGGCCTGAGTGATTTCTTCAGGGCCAGCATAGCCTTGGCGAATCAGAGCATCTTCGAGCGTCATGTTGGGCATGCGCTGGGCTTCGGATAGTTGATCGCGTCCGATGACGCCATTTTGAATCAGAATGTCAGACCATTTGGCCATGATTATGTTCCCTCAATACCGATCCGAGTGCCCCAGAAATGGATGAGAACAGCTTGCCTGGGGATGACTTAGAGCATGAAAAGAAAGGTGCGAGTCATCGTCTGACCAACCGGATGAACGACAGAATGCCGCGCATCATGACCGATATCGACGGAAAAGCAACCTGACCTAGACATGAGATAACCACTAAATTACCACAAGTTGACGACTGTCACAATTCTTCCGGTTAGAAGGTTTTTGAAAGAATGTAAGAAAAGCGTCAGAATTTTAGTTTGTCACGGTTGTATGGATGTTACAAGCAAAGTTTCAAAACAGAAAAAGCCGGTGAAAATCTCACCGGCTCGAAACACTCTAAGTTTTGCTTCAGCAGACACATAGACAAGCAGGGCATCAACCAAGTGCGACAGCACCAATCTTCTCTCTCTGCTTCCAGCTTCCTTCGACACGTTCAATCCGGTGATAAAGCGTATCTCGCTCCACTGGGACTCGACCTGCCTCGATGATCAGACGCTCCAGATCAGCCACGCACATTTCTTGCGGTGAATCTGAACCAGCTTCGTGATAAATCTTTTCGTGCACCACCGTTCCGTCAATATCATCGGCGCCGAACGAGAGTGCTACCTGAGCGGTCTTCATGCCCAGCATGACCCAATAGGCTTTGATGTGAGGAATGTTGTCAAGCATGAGCCGAGAGATTGCCATGGTCTTTAAATCCATGAAGCCAGAGGCTTTCGGAATCTCATCCATCCTCGAGTTGTCAGGGTGAAAGGCGAGCGGAATGAAGGTCTGGAATCCGCCGGTTTCGTCCTGAAGCTCGCGAAGCCGAATCATGTGGTCAATTCGGTGCAGGGGCTTGTCAATATGCCCATAAAGCATTGTACAGTTTGATTTTAGACCCAGATTGTGTGCCAATCGGTGAACTTCCAGCCAGGTTTCGGTCGAGGCTTTGGCATCACAGATTTTTTCGCGCACCTCTGGGTGGAAAATTTCCGCACCACCGCCTGGCAAACTCCCCAAGCCTGAATCTACAAGCTCTTCGAGGATCTGCTTCAACGACTTGCGGGCGATTTTTGCAAAGAACTCGATCTCAACGGCTGTGTAAGCTTTTACGTGAATTTCAGGCGACTCGGATGTAACCCATTTGACCACATCTGTGTAGTAGCTGAAAGGGAGTTTGTGGTGCAAACCGCCCACAATGTGAAGCTCAGTGGCGCCTTTATTATGAGCTTCCCGAGCCCGTTCGCGGATCTGCGATTCGTCCATCACATAGCCACGAGGGTCGTCCAAATCGGCCCTGAATGCACAGAAATCGCACTTGTAAACACATACATTCGTTGGGTTTATGTGCGTATTAACGTTAAAGTAGGCAAAATTTCCGTTGAGGCGTTCTCGGACATGGTTTGCCAGTTCGCCCAGAAAAAGCAGGTCACGGCAATCCTCAAGGGCAAGGCCGTCCTGCAAAGTCAGGCGTTCACCGGTATAAACCTTCTCTTCGATTGCTTTTAAGTGCCCGAAATCAGCAGTCGCCATGAGCATGAACCCTTTCCACAATCACGAATTCCGACTTGTATGAAATAGAGTTTAGACCTTCGTATCGAGATCATCAAGGCAAAACGATCTGAAAGTGTGATAAAAGTTCGGTTAATCCAGGCCATCAAACTCCCCTGCTGAAATGGCTTAAAGTTCATCAGTGTCAAGATTATGGAGCTGCCTGAATCCGTTCGTGGCCAAGGCGATTCGAATGATTCTTAGTGAATCTTTGATGTCGTATCGGAAAGGTTTAACCTGAGTCGCCTGAATCAAGCCTGTTTTCAGTCCGGCGAAATTCACTCAAAGTATTCATGAATTATAATTTATCTCTGTTTTGCATCCCGCCTTTCATGGTATATTCGACCTCGTCATAGTGTGGGACCTGACGATCAGGCTAGCTTCTGAGGCATCTGCAAGATGAGCGTCCGCATTCTATTGGTTGAAGACGAAGCGGCCATCGCTGATTTCATCACCAGGGGACTCATAGAGGAAGGTTTTACGATAAAACATGCCTCTACAGGAACACAGGCTTGGGAAGCGATGACGACCAGCGACTGGGATTTGATTCTGCTTGACTGGTCTCTACCGGGCGAGGAAGGTCTCTCTCTGCTTCATCGATTTCGCGATTCGAAGTCAAACACCCCTGTCATGTTCCTGACAGCTCGCGATGCCGTAAGTGACAGGGTCATCGGCCTGAATGCCGGTGCAGATGACTATCTCTGCAAACCATTTGCATTCGAGGAACTTCTCGCCAGGGTCAGGTCATTGACTCGCAGGCACGACGTTCAACCCTCAACCATACTGACGTTCGACGATCTCCAGATCGACATGGCCAACCAGCGTGTGGATCGTAACGGAAACAGAATCGATCTCACTTCGAAAGAGTACGTCCTGCTCACACTTTTCATTCGCCGGCATGGGCAAGTCCTATCACGAAATGATATCTACGAGCAGGTCTGGCAAGAGCCATATGATGGGATCTCAAACACGCTTGAAGTTCATATCAAAGAACTGCGGCGTAAACTTGAGAGCCACGGAAAGAGGCTCATCTATACAATACGTGGTCAAGGGTATAAGTTAGAAGGACATTACGAAACAGCCTGACCGATTCAGCGGGGTCAGAGAATTCCTCGTAACCGTTCAGTCGCGCTATTGGCCTAATAATTGCGGTGCCGTTAATCCAGATCGAAATGCGGAGATTGCCGAGTACAGATATCCAAGCACCTGTCGCTTCTGAAGCCTCAGCGTTTGCACCACTGTCAACATCCGCTCCACAAATCGACACCCTTCGTCGCTCTGGCAACCAAATGCATTTTTCCGCCACAACACACCAGTGCGAAGGAGCCGCTCGGCATGAGTGTTTGTCGGTTCGACACCCTCAACCGATGCAAACAGCCATAACGCTGGGTAGATTTCCACTAAATTCGCGCAGAATGTCGCCGCCTTCGTATCTTTGCACGAGCTTCCGTCTTTCAGGACAACCTCTAACTCAAGGGCCGTCCGCTCC